>JBHHVK010000060.1:0-10153 GCA_046754205.1 Thermodesulfobacteriota bacterium | reverse complement strand
GAGCCGAGCATAAACAAGAAGGAGGCCTCCACCGAGGTCCTCGTGCGCGACGGCGAGACGACCGTCATAGGCGGCATCGTGGTTTCGGACACCAACAACACGGACAAGGGCATACCCTTCTTCAAGGACATACCGCTGCTCGGGTGGATATTCAAGAACAAGTCCACGTCGGACACCCAGACGGAGCTCCTCATATTCCTCACGCCTACGATAATCAAGGAACGGGTGGCGGGAGCGAGCTGACCCGGGTCAGACTTTACAAGGAACGAAACGCACCCCCTTTGGGGGTGCGTTTTTTTTTGGCCGGTGCAGGGCGGGAAGGGGGCAAGGGGTCAGTCCCACTCGACCCAGGCGGGTATGGCCGGGTAGTAGAGCCCCTTTCTTATCCTGCGCTTCTCGCCGCCTGCCGCCAGGGCGCGCGCGTAGCCTTCGAGTTGTGGCTCATACCTCTTGCGCTCACTCGCCATGAAGTCCTCGAGGGAGCCCCCCTCGTGCGAGCCCGTCTTGTAGTCTATGACCCAGCGCGCGCCTTCCTCGTCCACGAAGGTGCGGTCTATCTGCACGCGCACGACCGCCCGGTCTGCCCGCATCGTCAGGGCGAGCTCCACCTCGGCCTCGGCGTGCCCTCCGAGCGCCCATCTGCCGCGGGGTTCGGTAACGGCGGTGGTGATTATCTCGACGGCCCGTCGGGCGTACCTGGCCGCCTCGGCGGAGCTCAGCCCCTCGGCCCTCAGCATCGTCGATATCCTCTGGGCCTGGCCCGCGACCCTTCCGGCGTCCCATCGGCCGACCCCCTCGCGCGCTATCCCGCAGAGGCAGGCGTGCACCACCACACCGAGGTGGCGGGCCGCCGGGCCCGCCCAGAAGAACTCCGGCTCCGCCTTTTCGGGACTGGGCGCCTCGACTTGCCCGGTCTCCACGGCGGGCTTCGGGGCCGGGGGGGACCACCGCCGGCAGAGCCTCCTCCCGGCGGCCCCGGCGGCGCGCGCGTCCGGTCCGGGCGGCCGCGCCCCCGCGGCCACGCCTTCCAGCTCTATGTGCGTCCCGAGCCTGTGCGAAAGGGAATCGAGGAGCGAGGCCCTGTCGGCGGAGCCGCTTCCGGGTACGTGGCCGAAGATATGGAGCCGCTTTCTGGCGCGCGTTGCCGCCACGTATAGGAGCCTCGTCTTTTCAAGCTCTTCCCTCGTCCTGTTCACCCGCCTGATGTAGCGGCATATGGGGTCTTTCTCCCGGGCGGTCCTGCTCTCTATGGGGGCGAGCAGCAGGTCGTCGCCGCGCTCCACCCAGAGCAGGAGCTCGCCCGTGGAGTTCTTCGGCCTTCTGCCGAGCCCCGGGAGTATCACGTGGTCGAATTCGAGCCCCTTGGCCTTGTGTATGGTCATGACCTCCACGGCCCCCCCCCCGCCGCCCCGCCCGGACGGCGGCGGCGATGGGGAGGCGTAGAGTCCGGCGGTCCTCTCTTCGAGCATCTCCACCGTATGGACCCTCCCGGCGCGGT
This sequence comes from Thermodesulfobacteriota bacterium, assembly GCA_046754205.1. Taxonomy (GTDB): domain Bacteria; phylum Desulfobacterota; class GWC2-55-46; order GWC2-55-46; family JBHHVK01; genus JBHHVK01. Next base: position 8,655 of record JBHHVK010000060.1, on the reverse strand, counting down.
CGGTAGACTCCACGAGGTCGAGGAAGACCGACGCGTTCGCCGCCTCCGAGGGGTCCGTGAGGCAGGCGGGCCCGTCGAGGTCTATCCAGAGCCCCTCGACGAGCTCCCTTACCGGGACCCTCCCCCTCATGGCGAGGGCCCTTTCGAGCTTTTCCGCAGCCCCCTCAAGCCTCGCCCGGCCGTCCGCGCTGAGCCCGGCCAACCGCTTCGGGTCGCGGAGGAGCCGCCAGAGGGGGGCCGTCGCGTCGCCCCGGCAGAGGGCGTGGAGGTCGCCGAGGGTGAGGCCGCACCAGGGGGCCCGGAGGACGCTCAGCCATGCCGTCCTGTCCAGCGGACGTTCGAGGGCGCGGACGAGGCTCGTGAGATCCCTGACGACTGTGCTCGCCTGCAGGGGGTCTATCTCCTTGCTCACGAAGGGGATCTCTCGCTCCTTGAAAACCCTGATTATCTCCGTCAGGTGGGGCCTGTTCCTTACGAGCACGGCTACGGACTCGCCCGGGGGCGTCCTTTGAACTATATCCGCCACCTCTCCGGCCTCCCTTGCGTCATCCCGTTCGAGGAAGACGCGGACCTCCGGGTCCACGCGCTCCATCTCTTCGCGCACGGCCTCCGAGAGGGCGTAGGGCACGGCCCCCGTGAACCTGTCCTCGACGGAGGGGAAGGCCCCGGGCAACGACTCGTTCACCCACCGGACGATGCTCTTCTGCGACCTGAAGTTGGAGGTGAGGGCGAGGGGCGTAAGCTCCACGCCCCCGATGCCCCTGGCCCTGGCGTCGAGGAAGAGCCCCACCTCGGCCTCCCTGAACAGGTAGATGGACTGCATGGGGTCTCCGACGATGAAGAGCGTCCTGCCGTCTCCGGGCTCCCATCCCCTGGTGAGCGCCCGGACGAGCTCGTACTGGGTCCTCGACGTATCCTGGTACTCGTCTATGAGTATGTGCCTGAGGCGCGTGTCCATGGCGAGCATGAGGTCCGTGGGGTCGTCGTCGGGTCCGAGGGCCGCCAGCGCCGCGCTCGCCAGGGCCTGGAAGTCGACGGCGCCGTGCTCGGCGAAGACCTCCTCGAGGCGGGCCACCGCGGCGGGCAGGAGCCTAAGGATGGATTCGAGCACCTCCCAGTCCCGGTCCGGGTAGCGCGGGGGAGGCAGCTCGCGCACCTCCGCGAGCGCCTCCACGAAGGCCGCCTCTCCCGAGAGCTCTTCGAGGAGGCACTTGAAGTCCTCCTTGATAGCAGCGCCATCGCCGGATTTAACGTTTGGAAAGCCGAGCCTGACGTTCACGCCCCGGGGCTTTCTCGGCTCCCCTTCCTTTGTAAGGAGGAGCTCGGCGATGGACCTCCACGGGGGGAGGTCTTCGGCCCCTCCGCCCGGCATCGCCTTAATCTCCTGAAGGGCCGTAATCGGAGAGGCGGACCCGCTGGCGGCGAGGTTTGCGGCGGCGAACCTCGCCGCCGCGACGATCCCCCCGGCGAGCCGGGCCGGAAGGGCCCCGGCGGCCGCCTTGAGGCCGTCCTCGATAATCCTCGTGAGCGAGCCTTCGAGGCGCGCCCTGAGACTCGCGCCGCCCCCGCCGCCCCCGCCGCCCCGGGCGCCTGAGATATGCCGGAGCCACTGGTCGCGTTTTTCGAGCATCACCTCGATCCTCGTGGCGAGCGCCCGGATGGAGTTGTCGAAGTGGGCGAGTGCGAGTCTCGCGGCGCGGCCCTCCGGGGTATCGAGCTCGGCGAGCGCGATGGTCCTCTCCGCGGCCTCTGCGTACAGCTCCCCCGGAGTATCCGTCACCACGGGCCCGGCGGCGAGACGCGAGAGCAGGGGCATCTGTCTCGCCAGCGCGGCCCCCAGCGAGTCTATGGTCATGACCTTGAGGCGCGAGGGGTTTTCGAGTATCCCCCAGCCGAGGGCGGAGTCCCTGGCAAGGGCCCGCGCGGCGAGCTCCAGGGACCTCCGGTCGTTGTCATCCCCGGGCTCCCGGCCGCTCCCGGCGTCGGCGAGGGCCTTGAGGATGCGCTCGCTCATCTCTCCGGCCGCCTTGCGGGTAAAGGTGATGGCGAGTATCTCCCCCGGGTCTTCGACCGTAGAGAGGAGCGAGAGGAAGCGCTGCTTCAGGAGCTCCGTCTTGCCCGACCCGGCCGGGGCCTGGACGATAAACGACCCGGCGGGATCGATGGCCCGCAGCCTCGCGGCCTCGTCGGGGACCCTCAGGTCCATGACCCTCTCATCGGTCATCGTCGTCCTCCTCCTCTTCGCCGGCCCCTCCGGAAAGGTCCATCTCAAAGACCCTGCAGAGCCCCATGAACCCGCACCATTTACAGGGCAGTTCGCGGCCCGACGGACCCGGGTTGGGGTCGACCTCGGCCGCGCCTTCGAGGAACGCCGCGGCGAGCCGCGCGGCGGTCTCCTTCCACAGGGCCATGAGCCCTGTCCAGTCAACCGTCCCCACCTCCCAATTTGCCTCCAGCTTTTCCCTCCAGCCGTCATCTTCGAGTGCCTTTACCCCGGGCAGTATCCCGCCGGCCCTGGCGACCCCGGTGAAGCCGCATTCCCCGGGACGGAGCCCGGCGAAGGCCACGGCGTCGAAGCTCTCGGCCGTGGCATAGACCGGCAGCTGCGGGTCCGTGGGCCTCGGGGGTATCCAGCCGTTTTTCGATATCCTCCCCGTCTTGTAGTCCATGAGCACCCTGCCGCCGCCCTCGACCTCGTCGACCCTGTCGTAGCGGGCCCTGAGTCTTAGGGCGCCCGCCTCTATCTCAAGGCGCCTCTCGATGGAGAGCACGGTGAAGTCCGGCCTCGCGGCCTCCAGTTCGAGCCATTCGGCAAGAAGCCCCTTCACCCTCTCCCGCTCGATATCGAGGTACCTCTTCGACAGGGGCGGGTCGAGGCGGATATTTCTCGTGGCGTAGGCCACGGAGGTGGCTATGAGTTTTTCGAGCCTGCCCCGGCTGATGGCCTCCTTCAGGCCCTTCGAGTCCCGCGTCTTCTCCCAGAACCACCCGAGGGCCTCGTGGACTATGGTACCGCGCCTCATGGCCGTAAGGCCCGGCTCGGTGGAGGCGGGCTCGTCGGCCCCGAGCCTGTGGGCGGCGAAGGCCTTGAAGGGGCAGAGCGACTGGTCCTGGAGTATATCCATCCTGCCCCTTATGGCCTCGCGCTCCTCCGGGGTGACCGGGACGCCCGCCTCAGTAGGCATGGGTTCGAGGGCGTCCCCGGAGGCGCGGAAGAGGGCCTCCCTGAGGGACGCGCCCACCGCGCCCTCCATCTCACCCGCGTCACCGGGAATGGCCGCGCCGTCCCCGGCCTCGACGGCCCTGAAGAGCGGGCTTACGCCCACGGGCCGGTCGTCAGCCCTTTCGGGGAAGCTGACGGTGAGAGCCTCCGTGCTCTCTGAAATCCGCGCGGCCGCCTCGGCGGCGAGCCAGAGCTCCCTCGTGTGCGACGACCCCGGTGTGCCCTTCTCCTTCTGCGTAAAGACGGGGATGAAGGGGTTTGGCGCGGCAGGAGACGGCATGGCGTACTCGTGGCATCCGAGGAGGAAGACGTGGTCGAAGAAGAGCCCGGCCGACTCAAGGAGCCCGAGCACCTGGACCGGCGCCTCCCCGGTCTCGGGCTGGTGGATGTGGCCGCGGGCCAGTGTCGTGAGAAGCTCGGCCCCATCGCGCCTCGATACCTTCCCCGTGATGTCGTCGAGGGAGGCGAAGCCGTCGAGGACCTCGTAGAGGGACTCGCGGGCCTGGTACTCGCGGCTTGCGAGGGAGAGCCTTTCGGCGAACCCGACGGCCTTGAGAAGGGCAGAGAACTCCGTCGCCCAGAACCCCGCCCCCTCTCGTCGCCCCTCGGACCTGTCGAGGAAGGCCAGCCAGCGGTCGAGCCCGCCGGTGAGCCACCCCGGCGCGCCGCCCTCCTTGAGCCGCTCCGCGACCCCGGCAAGGGTGGTGGAGGCGCGGTTATCGGCCCTCATGGCGAAGTCCAGGGAGGCGAGGGCCACTCTCCCCTCTCCGGCCCCGTAGACGTAGGGGCCGGAGAGCACGCCGAAGAGGTCCCCGGCCGGAACGGCGGACCTGCCGATGGATATGACGTCGAGGGCGGCAGCGGCCAGGGGCTCCTCGGAAAGGGGGCTTCCGAGGGATATGTTGAAGACCTCCGCGGCCGGCGAGCCCGGGAGCACGGAGGCCGGGTCGAGCTCTTCGGAGAAGACCCTCCTTATAAGCCCCCGGTACCTTGAAAGCTCGGGGACGATGACCCCGACCCTCATCCCGGGGACGAGCATCTCCCTTATGCTCCTTGCCGTGCCGGCCACCTCGGCCTCCACGTCCGGGTAGGTCAGCACCTCCGTCTTTTCCGCGGGCCCGGCCGCCCCGGCCGCCCCGGCCGCCGCGTCCGGGGCCGGCGCGGCGGGGGGCGTTTTCGGCCAGAAGATGACCTCCGTCGCCGTCGACCTCAGGGCCTCGACCACTGAAGCCAGAAGGGGGGTAAGCTCGTCGAACCCGGCGACGACGACCTTCGGCGGAGGCGTAGTCCCAGAGCCGTTCATGGCCCGCGCCGCTCCCGCCGCGGCCTCGGCCCCGTCGACGAAGCCGAGCGCCCCGAGCCGCCTTTCGTACTCGGAGGCCCACCTCTTGAAGGCCGCGGCCTCTGCGGTCAGGTAAATCTGCGGCGGGAACTCTATGGCGTACTCCCTGACGAGGCCGTAGGCCCTGTAGGAGAGGTCGATGACCTGTCTGGAGAGGGCCGGCCCGCCGCGGGCCCTGCGGGCCCGATCGTCGGTCAGGACCTTCTCCCAGAGGACCTTCGAGCGCAGCGGGTCGAGGGCCGGCCTTTCCGTCCCCTCGGCCCCGGCGTTCCATACCCCCGCGAGCCAGCTCCGCATGGGAAGGACCTCCGGGGTCGGCCAGGCCCCGGGGCCCGCCTCCGCCATCCGGCGGTCGAAGGCGGCCGTGAGCGTGCGCGCAAGGCGCTTGTTCACGGTGAGGACCAGGGCGCCTTCGCTTATTAACTCTATGATTTCGTTGATTTTTTCTGTCCTCATGGCCTTCTCCCGATGGTCTTTTAAATATAACCCCAAACCGCCTGTTCCTGCAACGGGTTAATTTCGCGCCCCCCCTGCCGGGCCTATTTACTTGGTGACAAGCCCCACCTTTTTTGATAATCTTTTTAATAATTTAAACGACAGACCGGGGGTTGCATCATATGCTCAGGTACCTAAGCTCAGGCGAGTCTCACGGAAAGGAGCTCGTGGCCGTGGTCGAGGGGATGCCCTCGGGCCTCAGGCTCAGCCGCGAGGACATAGACCCGGACATCGCCCGCCGCCAGGGTGGCTACGGCAGGGGCGGGAGGATGAGGATAGAGCGGGACCGGGTGGAGATAATCTCAGGGGTGAGGCTCGGGTTGACCCTCGGCTCACCCATATGCCTGGTTATCGGGAACAGGGACTGGGAGAACTGGCGGGACGCGATGTCCGCCGACCCCTTGAAGGAGGGAGAGTCCGTTGACCGTAGAGAGGTCACCCGCCCGAGGCCCGGCCACGCAGACCTCACCGGAGGGCTCAAGTACGGGATGAGGGACCTGCGCAGCGTCCTCGAACGCTCAAGCGCCCGTGAGACCGCCGCCCGGGTGGCCGTGGGAGCAGTGGCCAAAAGGCTCCTCGACGAGTTCGGCATCTCCGTCGTAAGCTGGGTAACCGCCATAGGCGGGGTGCGTTGGGAGCCCCGCGGGGGCACCCCCGGGGCGCTCTTCAAGAGGGCCGAGCGCTCGGAGGTGAGGTGCCCGGACCCGGCGGCATCGGAGAGGATGAAGGAGAGGATAGACGAGGCGAGGGAGGCCGGGGACAGCCTCGGCGGGGTCTTTACCGTGGCGGTGGCCGGCGCGCCCCCGGGGCTCGGGAGCCACGTCCAGTGGGACCGCAAGCTCGACGGCCGGCTGGCCGCGGCGCTCATGAGCGTGCAGGCCACCAAGGGGGTGGAGGTGGGCGTGGGGTTCAGGGCCGGCGAGCTGCCAGGCTCGAAGGTGCACGACGAGATATTCTTCAGGTCCGCCGGGCGGGGAAAGTCCTCCGGGCGCTGGTGGCCCCGCGAGCCCCGTTTCTACAGGCGGACCAACAACGCCGGGGGCATAGAAGGCGGCATGTCCAACGGCGAGGCCATCGTGCTCCGGGCGGTGATGAAGCCCATACCGACCCTCTACAAGCCCTTGAGGTCCGTGGACATCGATTCCAAGAGGGCCTTCAAGGCGAGCGTGGAGCGCTCCGACGTCTGCGCCGTCCCGGCGGCCGCCGTCGTCGCCGAGGCCGCGGTGGCCTTCGAGGTCGCCCGCGCCTTTCTCGAAAAATTCGGCGGAGACTCGGTCGAGGAGATAGCCCGCAACTACTCCGGCTACCTCGACGGGTTGGCCCGTTACTGAGCGGAGGGTTCCGGATATGGGATTGACCGGGAAGGCCGGCAAAAGGCCCGCCGCCGGGAGAAACATAACGCTTACCGGTTTCATGGGAACGGGCAAGAGCGCCGTCGGGATGAGGCTCGCCGCCCGGTTGGGGCTCAAGTTCCTCGACATCGACTCCCTTATCGAAAAAGAGACGGGCTCCACCATAATGGAGATATTCCGGCGCGACGGGGAGAAGGGCTTCAGGGCCCTGGAGAGCGAGGTCATAGGAAAACTCACCTCCGGGGCCTATGGGACGGGCCTGGTCGTCTCCACGGGCGGCGGCGCGGTGGTCGACCCCCGCAGCAGGGCGGCCCTCAAGGCGTGGTCCACGCTCGTCTGCCTCACCGCGCCGATGGAGGACATAGTCGAGAGGGTGAGCAGGAACGAGCAGAGGCCGATGCTCGATAGCCGGGACAAGAGGGCCCGCGTCGAGGAGCTTATGAGGCAGCGGGAGGGGGCCTACAGGGACAGCCACATAATGGTGGATACCGGTTCCATGGACGTGGACGGCGTGGTCGCCAGGATAGAGAAGGCGCTCGCCGAGAGACGGCCGGAGGGTGAGTGAGCGGCGGAGTCCGATGAGAGAGCTTACGGTGGAGCTCGCCGAGAGGTCCTACCCGATAAAGATAGACGACGGCCTCCTTGACCGGATAGGCCCGGAGATGGCCGCCCTCGGGTTTACAGGGCCGGTGGCCGTTGTAACCAACAGTACCGTGGCAGGGCTTTACGGCCGGAGGGTCACGGCCTCTCTCGGGGACGCCGGTTTCAGGCCCCTGGTGATAACGCTTCAGGACGGCGAGGAGTTCAAGACCCTTGAAGTCGCCTCGACCATATACGACCGCCTCATCGAGGAGAGGCTTGAGAGGTCCTCTCCCGTCGTCGCCCTCGGCGGCGGCGTCATAGGGGACACGGCCGGGTTCGTCGCCGCCACCTACCTGAGGGGGGTCCCCTACGTACAGGTCCCCACCACGCTGTTGGCCCAGGTGGACTCCTCGGTCGGTGGAAAGACGGCCGTAAACCACCCCGGCGGCAAGAACCTCATAGGCGCCTTTTACCAACCCCGCGCGGTCTACATAGACCCGGAGGCGCTCGGTACTCTCGACGAGAGGGAGTTCAGGGCCGGGCTCGCCGAGGTGGTCAAATACGGGGTGATATGGGACCCGGCGTTCTTCTCCTTCCTCGAGTCCAACTCCGGCACGCTCCTGGCCCCCGGCCCGGAGATAACGTACGCCATCGAGAGGTCCTGCGCCATAAAGGCCGAGGTCGTCGGCGCCGACGAGACCGAGCGGGGCCTCAGGAGCATACTCAACTTCGGCCACACCTTCGGCCACGCCATAGAGGCGCTTACGGGATACGGGACCTACAGGCACGGCGAGGCCGTGGCCATGGGCATGGCCATGGCGGCGCGCTTTTCCGTAATGCTCGGCCTCACCGGCCGGGAGGCTGCCCTGCGCATCGCCGCCATGCTCGACTCCCTGGGCCTGCCGACGGCGCCTCCCGAGATACCCGCCGGGCCTTTCATCGAATCCATGAGGATGGACAAGAAGGTCGCCGGCGAGAAGATACGTTTCGTGCTCCTCGACGGCGCTATCGGCGGTGTCGTGGTCAGAGAGGCGTCGGAGGAGGAACTGCTGAGGTTTCTGGGCCGGACCGGTGGGGAGGTCTCCCCGGGGTAGGCCGGGGGGTAGGGGGAGGGTGCGTGCAACTCAAGTTTTCCTTGACTTGGGGGTTATACTTTAATAATTTGAAGGTCTTAATTGATCCCCGGGGCCCATGGGCCCGCCGCGGACGGGGCCGGCCTCAAAAGGTTTTTATGGATAAGCGCAGCACCGGAGACGACATCTACTTTACCGAGTCCATGGCCGAGGTCCTCGAAAAACAGGGGCACCTCGATGACGCCCTGATGATGTACAAGATACTCGCCGACAACTCCCCCCGGAACGAGGCGTTGAGGCGGAAGGTTGCGAGCCTGAGGGAGCTTGCCGGAAAGCGCAGGGCGAGAAGGACCCGCGCCGAGGCCGCTCCCGGCGGGGTCAAGTAGGGCAGCCGGCCTTCCGGCGCCCGATATCTCTTCCGGCGGCCCTGCCTCTCTCAGGCGCCATGAGCCCGTCTTTACCCAAGGTCATCCGTTATGGCTTTTCTCGAGATATTGAAGGACCTTGTCGAAGGGGCGCCTGCCGGGGTGGCAGCCGTCATCATGGGCACCGACGGGCTCGCCGTGCGCCAGTACGCCAGGGAGGGCG
>JBHHVK010000059.1:0-10271 GCA_046754205.1 Thermodesulfobacteriota bacterium | reverse complement strand
GGAGCCCCAAGGGCAAGTGCCTCATGGGGTTCTCCCAGCCCTTTCAGGTGGTGGAGATCGACGCCGCCGCGGGGGACGACTCCGGCTCCATGGCCCAGGTCGAGGCAGACCCGGACGACCCGATCTCCGTGCTCATGGCCGAGCACAGGGAAGTCCTGGGACTGCTCGACAGGATAGAGGGGTACCTCCGCAAACGCGACGTGGAGGCCCTCTGGACCGCCACGGCGGAGCTTGAGGACGAGCTGACGCGCCACTCCATAGAAAAGGAGGAGCAGGTCCTCTTTCCCGTCGTCCGCGAGCTCATGCCCCTCGGAGAGGGCCTCGTGGGCATCGTGATGGAGGACCACGTGGAGGTCATCAACCTCCTTTACGCATTCCGCGACGGCCTCGCCGACGGTGAGATATTCGACGGCATCATCAACTCCGTAATCACCAACCTCAAGAGCCACATACGCAAGGAGGACGAGGAGTTCTTCGAGCTCGTCTCAAAGAGCCTCAAGGGTGATGTGCGCAAGAAGGTCGCCGAGGGTATGAAGGACGTCGAGAGGAACCACGTAAAGATAGAGGCCGGAGACAGGGCCGAGCACGCCGCGCTGAACAGGACCAACAGGGAGCAGCGCAAGGTCCTCAACGAGCACATAGCCGCCGTAAAGGACCTCGTAAACATCAGCTCCGACGGCGGCTGCGGCTGCGGCGGCGAGGACCTCGGGGATATGGATGAGGCGCCGGACCTCCACGCCGGCCACTCCCATTAGGGGCCCTCGCGTCTCCTGCCATAGGCCCGGTCAAGGCTGATACGCAAAGGACCGGCAGCGGGTTGTAACCGCTGCCGGTCCTGTTTTTTTCGACCGGCGGACCTATCCCCCCAACAGACGCCCGCCCCCCTTGCCCCCCCATGCCTTCACGGCGGGGCCCCGCCGGACCCGTGAGAGCGTAGTCCTCAGACGGGGATGTGAACGTATACGAGATATAGCCAGATGAGCAGGAGGGTGGCCCCCAGCCAGCTTACGTACTTGAAGGCCTTGCCCCTCTTCCTCACGATCCAGAGCTTCGTGCATATGAGTGAGAACCCGCTGAGCCACATGGTCGTCGGCCAGAGCTCGATCCCGTTTATTATGAAGTACCAGACCATGAGGATGGTGTATATGCTGATGGATATGGCGCCGTTGAAGCGGTGTATCTTGCGCTCTATCCTGCTCCTGCTCCTGACGAGCTGAAGCCCGCTGATGAAGCTCGTAGTGGCGAGTATCAGCGCGATGCTCGCTAGCACCGTCCGTACGTCCGTAACAAGCCCCGCTATTATCTCCATCATGGCTTACTTCCCGTATATCCTTCTCAGGATGCTCCTCTCGACCAGATAGGTGATTATCCCCAGGTACAGGAGCAACGCCGGAAGGATTATGTAGACGTTGGGCAGGGAGGTGTTCCCCTCGACGACGTTCCCGTAAGAGTGGCCGATTACTATGCCGTAGGTGTTCCTGAGCGTCAGGTTGTCCCTTACCACGTTATCGTCCGACTCCCACAGGGTTATCCCGTTCCAGGTATTCAGGTTGACATCGTTGTCCACGATCGAGTTCCCGTGGGAGTAGGTCAGGAATATGCCGCGGTCGCGGTTTCTGCTTGCGGTGTTCCTCTCGACGCGGTTGTCGTGGGAGCGTTCCAGGTATATGCCGTAGAACTCGTTCGAGTCCCCGGAGTTGCCCTCGATGGCGTTGTTGCTGGAGTCGTATATGAGTATGCCGCTGTAGTTGCCGACCGCCCTCAAGCCGGTGACCCTGCCGTCGCGGGATCCTCTGACCGCAAGGCCCGCCGTGGACGAGCCCGTGAGCGTGAAGCCGGAGACCTCGAAGCCCGCCGCTCCGGTGACGCTGAGCGCTGGCGCCGCCTTGTCCGCCGCCACGATGGTGGTCTTCTCCGGCCTCCCCGTGGACTTGAGGGTGAGGGCCTTGTCTATGCGTACGTTCTCCTCGTATACGCCTTCCCCCACCAGGACGATATCCCCGGGGCCGGCCTCATCCACCGCCGCCTGAATGGAGGGGAACTCGTCCGGGACGAGGCTTGTCGAGGCCGCCGCAGGGCCCCTGTAAGCCGTAAGCGCGGATATGAGCAGGATGAAGAGGCTTAGCTTATTGCGCATGCAAGTCTCTGGTAATGACCCATCACAATCGCCGATACCACCTGTGTTCGCCTTACCCTGCACTTCTGGCCTGAAAGACAGGGCCGGGGGGTGCAGGGGAGGCGTGGGACCTGGTGAGGGGCGAAGGGGATGGGTGGCATTTGTTATGGATTGCGTGATATCGAATTTTAGCAAAAAGGCCTTTAAATGTCCAAAAATTTTTGTGGAGGATATGCCTTGAAAATCAAGGAGATAAGGTCGGCGAGGCGGGCCGTGGAAGGCGGCCGCCCCCCGTGCGCGTGAAGCGGGCCTGTGGCGGGCGGATGCCGGGTCTCCCCGGGGCGGGACGCCCCCCGGGGCATGGACGAAAAAAAGGGCCGGACTTGAGAGTCCGGCCCCGGAAGCCTGGTGGAGCTGAGGGGGGTCGAACCCCTGACCTCTTGGCTGCCAGCCAAGCGCTCTCCCAACTGAGCTACAGCCCCTTGACAAGAAGGTCCGGGCGAGCAATGCCCCGAACCTGACCTTTTCAGTAACATCTGAATTTATCATCCGGGGCGCCTCTATGTCAACAGGAAAATTCCCGCGAAGACGCCGGGGCCGCGCCGTCGGGGCTCCCTTCCGAGGGCGGCGGCGGGTCCGCGGCCCGGCCCGGCCCGGGAGGCGAAAAAGCATGCGGGGACGCCGTTTTTGTCTTGCAAATAAAATAAAAACATTGTATGAATACTCTACAAAAATCGATTACGGTCCGCTTCATGGCGGCGTACAAGATGGCTGGCGTTCCGGAAGTTTACTAAAAAAGTAATAGGAGGTACAGATGGCAAAGGCGATGACGAAGGCGAAGATTGTGGAACATCTCGCCAAGAAGACAGACAACACCAAGAAGGCCGCCGCAGAGTTTCTCGATGTGCTCTCGGAGCTTGCTTACAAGGAAGCGAAAAACGGCTTCACCATGCCGGGGATAGGAAAACTCGTCCTCCAGAAGAGGAAGGCCCGCAAGGGGAGGAACCCTCAGACCGGCGAGACCATTAAGATACCGGCGAAGAAAGTAGTTAAGTTCAGGGTAGCCAAGGCCTGCAAGGACGCGGTTCTCGGTGTGAAAAAGAAGTAGCAGGGGGCCAGGGCTTGCAGGGGTGTAGGGGGGCGGGCTTGAGGGGGAGTAATGGGGTCAGGGCTTGAACTGGGGGCCAGGGCTTGCGGGGGGGTAATGGGATGGATCGCGTGGCCTAAAGGGGCGTAAAGGGGCATGCGGGGCCTGGATGGCCGCGGGGGCCGGGGAGGCATGGAGAGGGCCCCATGGGGGCATTGATGGACGGCCGCTCCACGGGACGCCATTGCTTGATGGCCGTTGAACCCGTTCAGCGCCCGGACACCAGCGCCTCTCTTGATTATTCTCTTCGGCGCGCCGTCGGCTCCACCGAAGAAGATGGCTCTCCCATATTGTAAAAACGTCGGAATCCCCGCGCCAGCCACAGGCGCGGGGATTTTGTCTTTTTCACCGTCCCACGGTGGCCCTCTTGCCCCCCCGCCGGGGCCGGGGCGGGCCCCCTTTAACGGAACAACCCTCGGCCCTTTAAAAAACTTGGCTTTATCAAACACTTCTGTTAATATTTCCCCCATGAAGTGCCCCTTTTGCGGATACGTCGAGGACAAGGTAATAGACTCCCGCCTCTCCCAGGACGGCTCCACCACGCGCCGCCGCCGCGAGTGCATCCAGTGCGAGAAGAGGTTCACAACCTACGAGAGGGTCGAGGAGACCCTGCCGCTGGTGGTCAAGAAGGACGGCAGGCGCGAGACCTTCGACAGGGCGAAGATACTCGCCGGCATCAGAAAGGCCTGCGAGAAGAGGCCCGTGGGCATGGAGGAGATAGAACAGGCGGTGGACCGGCTCGAAAAGAGGTTCCTCGACGCGGGTGAAAAGGAGATAGGGAGCAAAGACCTCGGCGAGGCCGTCATGGAGGAGATAAAAAAGCTCGATGAGGTCGCATACGTCAGGTTCGCCTCCGTCTATCGGGAATTCCGCGACATAAACGAGTTCATGATGGAGCTCAAGGACCTCCTGGAAACGAAAAAGGGTTGACCTTGACCACTGACACCGATGCCGCCTTTATGCGGAAGGCCCTCGCCCTGGCCCGGAAAGGCCTTGGAAGGACCAGCCCCAACCCGGCGGTTGGTGCGGTGCTGGTAAAGGGCGGCCGCGTCATGGGCTCGGGATACCACAGGTCGGCCGGCCTCGCCCATGCCGAGGTCGCGGCCCTCGAATCGACCGCCGAAGACCCCCGGGGCTCCACCCTCTACGTCACCCTCGAACCCTGCTGCCACCATGGAAGGACGCCGCCCTGCGTGGACGCCGTCATAAGGGCCGGTATCAGGAGGGTGGTCGTGGGTACGCTGGACCCCAACCCCAGGGTCTCGGGCCGCGGGGTGAAAAGGCTCGAAGAGGCCGGTATGGACGTGACCACCGGGGTGCGCGAAACCGCGTGCAGGGCCCTGAACGAGGCCTACAACAGGCACATCGCAACGGGCCTGCCCTTCGTGACCCTCAAGCTCGCCTCGAGCCTCGACGGAAGAATCGCCGCCGGCACCGGCCACTCCCGGTGGATTACCGGCCCGGAGGCGAGAAGGCTCGTCCACAGGATGCGCTCGCTTTCGGACGCCCTGATGGTCGGCGGCTCGACGGCCCTGGCCGATGACCCCGAGCTTACGGTAAGGCTCGTCAGGGGACGGGACCCCGTCCGCGTGGTCGTCGATTCGGCCTTCCGCGTGCCCCTCTCGTCCAGGATATTCAAGGGCCCCGCAGCCGGCCGCCCGGGCCGGGCCGGCACGATAGTCTTTACCACCGGGGCGGCGGACGGAAAGAAGATAGCCAGGGCAACGGCCCTCGGCGCCGAGGTGGTCAGAGTCAGGAAGACGCGGGCCGGGGTGGACCTCAAGGGCGTGCTCGCCGAGCTCGGACGGCGCGAGATCACCAGCGTGCTCGTGGAGGGAGGGGGCACGCTCGCCGCTTCCCTCCTCCGGGCCGGACTCGTCGACAAGGTGGCCCACTTCATCGCCCCGGCCTATATCGGCGGCGACGGCGTGCCGTCGATGGGAGGGCTCGGTGTAAGGGACGTGGGAAAGGCCTTGAGGCTGACAGGGGTAAAGACCAGGCGGGCGGGCTGCGACATCGTGGTGGAGGGATATATAGAGAGGCCCTCGACGGCGGGCTGAACCCTGAAAGCAGCGGGGAAAAGACGATGTTCACCGGCATAATAGAGGACGTGGGCGCAGTAAAATCTATTGAAAAAAAGGGTTCATCTGGTAGAATAACGGTTGAGACCTCTTTGGACCTCTCCGCCATCAAAGAAGGCGACTCCATAGCCGTGGACGGGGCGTGCCTCACGGTTACCGGCCTCGGCGGGGGGAGTTTCACCGCCGACCTCAGCGACGAGACCCTGAGGGCCACCACCCTCTCCGGCCTCGAGACCGGGTCCAGGGTCAACCTGGAGCACGCCATGACCCTCGCCAAACCCCTGGGAGGCCACCTCGTCACCGGCCACGTGGACGGCATAGGCCGCGTAACCTCAGCGGTCGCTCGCCAGGGCTCGACGGACCTTGAGATAACGGCACCCGAGCCCCTTATGCCGCTGGTGGTCCTCAAGGGCTCGGTGGCCGTCGACGGCATAAGCCTCACCGTGGCCGGCCTCACGCGGACCGGGTTCAGGGTGGCCGTCATACCTCACACCCTCGACAGGACCACGCTGCCGCTCAAGAAGGCCGGCTCAAGGGTCAATATCGAGACCGACATCATCGGCAAGTACGTGGACCGGCTCCTGCGGGCCAGGAGCGGAGGCGTCACCAGGGACCTGCTCGCCGAAGAGGGGTTCATAAACGATTAGACGGAGCACAGGATGTCCATAAAGCGTATTGAAGAGGCGCTCAAGGTCATAAGGGACGGTGGCATGGTCATCCTCGTCGACGACGAGGACCGCGAGAACGAGGGGGACCTCTGCATGGCGGCGGAGCTCGTCACCCCCGAGGCCGTAAACTTCATGGCCAGACACGCCCGCGGGCTCATATGCCTCACCCTTACCGCCGAGCGCGCCGACGCCCTCGAACTCCCGCACATGGTGAACGAGAACACCAGTAACTTCAGGACCGCCTTCACCGTCTCTATAGACGCCGTAAAGGGGGTGACCACCGGCATATCGGCCTCGGACCGGGCCGCCACCATCCTTACGGCGGTCAGCGAAACGGCCGGGCCCGAGGACCTCGCCCGCCCGGGGCACATCTTCCCCCTCCGCGCACGAAAGGGGGGCGTGCTCGTAAGGACGGGCCAGACCGAGGGCTCGACCGACCTCGCGCGGCTGGCCGGGCTCAAGCCCGCGGGGGTCATATGCGAGATAATGAACGACGACGGCACGATGAGCCGCATGCCGGACCTCGAACGGTTCGCCCGCGAGCACGGGATCCTCATCGTCACCATCGCCGATATCATCGAGTACAGGCTCAAGAAGGACCGCCTCGTAAAACGCGAGGCCGAGGCCGTGCTCCCCACGGCCTTCGGGGAGTTCAGCGCCATAGCCTACACCAACGATGTCGACGTCCATGAGCACCTCGCCCTCGTAAAGGGAAAGATAGACCCGGAGGAGCCCGTGCTCGTCAGGGTCCACTCCGAGTGCCTCACAGGGGACGTCTTCACCTCCCAGAGGTGCGACTGCGGCGACCAGCTCAAGGGCGCCATGAAGATGATAGACCAGGAGGGAAGCGGGGTGCTCCTCTACATGCACCAGGAGGGTCGCGGCATAGGGCTCGCCAACAAGCTCAAGGCCTACGCCCTCCAGGACAAGGGCCTCGACACCGTCGAGGCCAACGAGAAGCTCGGCTTCAAAGCGGACCTCAGGGATTACGGCATAGGGGCACAGATACTCCTCGACCTCGGGATCCGCAAGCTCCGGCTCCTTACCAACAACCCCAAAAAGGTGGTCGGCCTCGAGGGCTACGGACTCGAAATTACCGAACGAGTGCCGATAGAAACCACGCCCCATGCGAGGAACGTTCAGTACCTCAAGGTCAAAAAGGAAAAACTCGGCCACCTCATAACCAACCTCTGATGACGGGGCGGCGAGGACCCGGACGACCCCGGACCCCCTCTCGCCGGAGCTTACCGAGCGCCACCGGGGCCGCCTTGAGGGGCAGAGGGAAAAAGAACTGACAAGGAGGCGGTATGCCGAGGACATTCGAAGGCGATCTTTCGGCCAAGGGCCTTAAGGTCGCCATTGTAGTCAGCAGGTTCAACGACTTCATCAGCGCAAAGCTCCTCGAAGGCGCCATCGACACCCTCATAAGGAGCGGCGCGGACGACGGAGACATAGACATCGTCAAGGTCCCGGGCTCCTTCGAGATGCCCCTTGCCGCCAGAAACCTCGCCGACAGGAAGACCTACGACGCCATAGTCTGTCTCGGGTGCATCATAAGGGGGGCGACCCCCCACTTCGAGTACGTCGCCGCCGAGGCCGCAAAAGGCATAGCGCGCGTCTCGCTCGACTACGCCGTGCCGGTCTCCTTCGGCGTCATAACCGCCGACAACCTCGAACAGGCCATCGAGAGGGCCGGCGCCAAGAGCGGCAACAAGGGAAGAGACGCGGTCCTTACGGCCGTGGAAATGGCCAACCTCTTCGGAAAACTATCCGGCACGTAACGCCTGGCCGGGATTCGGCTCCACCATGACCACGAGAAGAAAGGCGCGCGAAGTGGCGCTTCAGATACTGTACAAGGCGGACATCTCCGGCCGGACCGAACCATTCGACTATTCCCCCGAGATGGACGCCTTGAAGCGGGGAACCGACGCGCGCGCGTACTGCGAGACCATCGTGGCCGGCACGCTCGCCAGAACGCCCGAGCTCGACGTCGTCATAGAGGGGTGCGCTTCACGCTGGAAGGTCTCCAGGATGACCGTCGTGGACAGGAACATCCTGAGGCTCGCCGTCTTCGAGCTCGCGCACGCCCCGGACGTCCCTTACAAGGTGGTCATAGACGAGGCCGTGGAGCTCGCCAAACGTTACGGCACGGGAGACTCGCCCGCCTTCATAAACGGTATACTCGACCAGGTCCACAGGGAGCTCAATGGGGCGTCCGCTTCCGGCCGGATTTTAAAGAAATAATGACATAACCGTCCCGCCCCCGCATTTTTTTAAAAATACGTTGACAGCCGTTTACTTTGTCGTATAATACATCTCAATGGAGGAGGGCCAGCAAGCTTGAAGGTCCCGCTTTTAGACCTCACCTCTCAGTACAGACAGGTCAGAAAAGAAGTCTTACAGGTTGTAAAGCGGGTTTGCGACTCGCAGAGATACGTCTTAGGTGACAACGTCTCCTCCCTCGAAGAGGAGATAGCCTCATATTGCGGGGCACGTTACGCAGTAGGGGTCGCATCAGGCACGGACGCCATCCTCCTGAGCCTCATGGCGGCAGGGGTAGGCCCCGGCGACAGGGTCATAACAACCTCGTTCACCTTCTTCGCCACTGTCGGGTCCATCGCAAGACTCGGAGCAATACCCGTCTTCGCCGACATTCATCCCAGGACATTCAACATAGACCCGGAATCCATGGAGGCCATCCTCAAGAAGGCGGCCGGTGGGCAAGGGGGGGCGAGTAGGACCGGAGGGCGCAGTGGGGCCTGCAGGGGGCCGGGCAGGGGGCCGGGCAGGGGGCCGGGCAGGGGGCCGGGCAGTGGGCCGGGCAGTGGGGCAGGCAGTGGGGCAGGCGGGGGGCAGGGTAAGGCAGCCGGTGGGGCCGGGAGGATCAAGGCCGTAATCCCGGTGCACCTCTACGGACAGTGCGTCGACATGCCCTCCATAATGAGCCTCTCCCGCAGGTACGGTTTGACCGTCATCGAGGACGCCGCGCAGTCCATAGGCGCTGAGAACCGCGGCCGCAGGGCAGGTTCCATCGGAGACTTCGGCTGCTTCTCCTTCTATCCCACTAAAAACCTCGCGGGCATGGGGGACGGCGGGATGATAACCACCAACAACAGGCGCACCGCCGACAGGCTCAGGATGATCAGGGTCCATGGCAGCCGCAAGAGGTACTACCACGACATCCTCGGAGTAAACAGCCGGCTCGATGAGCTTCAGGCCGCTGTGCTGAGGGTCAAGCTCAGGCACCTCGACTCCTGGGCGGCCAGGAGGATAGCCAACGCCAGGAGGTACGACGCCCTTCTGGAGAAGGCCGGGCTCGAGGGACTCGTCGAGCCGCCATATGTGCAGGAAGATAACCTCTCGGTCTATAACCAGTACGTGGTCCGCGTAAAGAAGAGGGACGCCCTCAGAAAATACCTCGCCGATTCGGGGGTCGGCTCCGAGGTCTACTACCCGGTGCCGATGCACATGCAGAAGTGCTTCAAAGACCTCGGCTACGGGCCGGGCAGCCTCCCGGAAACGGAGAGGGCCGCAAAAGAGGTGCTCGCTCTGCCCATATACTCTCAGCTCACCGCCGTACAGCAGAAATACGTCGTCAGGACAATCGCCGCCTTCTACCACGGAAGGTGATAGCCGGCGGTCAAGGCGTCAAGGGGGCAGGGGGTGTTAGGGGGATGAAGGGGGGGCAAGGGGTGTTAGGGGGGCCTCGGGGTGGACGGAAGGTCACCGTTTGTTGATGATTCAGTCATAAGTTTGGCCCAATCGGGAGAATGGGAAGATGAAACGGGTTCTGGTTACTGGAGGGGCGGGCTTCATAGGCTCGCATCTCTGTGAAAGGCTCCTTGGCGACGGGTGCGAGGTCCTCTGCCTCGACAACTTCTTCACCGGCCGCAAGGAGAACATCACCGGTCTGCGCGATAACCCGAGGTTCGAGCTCCTCAGGCACGACGTCATAGAGCCCGTGCTCCTCGAGGTCGACCAGATATACAACCTCGCCTGTCCGGCCTCGCCCGTCCATTACCAGTACAACCCGGTCAAGACCATAAAGACGAACATAATGGGCTGCCTCAACATGCTCGGGCTCGCAAGGCGCGTGAGGGCGCGCATACTCCAGGCCTCCACCTCAGAGGTCTACGGCGACCCGAGAGAGCACCCGCAGACCGAGTCCTACTGGGGCAACGCGAACCCCATAGGCCCGAGGTCGTGCTACGACGAGGGCAAGCGCTGCGCCGAGTCCCTCATGTTCAGCTACCACCGCC
>JBHHVK010000058.1:0-10336 GCA_046754205.1 Thermodesulfobacteriota bacterium | reverse complement strand
ACTCCTGTATGTGGGACCTTATCCACCAGGTGGCGTAGGTGATGAGCCTGAACCCCCTGGTGGGGTCGAACTTCCTTACGGCCTTCATGAGGCCGATGTTGCCCTCCTGGATGAGGTCCGCGAGCTTGCACCCGTAGTGGCGGTACTCGAGCGCCAGCTTTACGACGTACCGGAGGTTGGATGTCACCAGGGTGTGGGCGTCCTCCACCCTTCCGTACTTATGGTACCTGGTGGCTACCTCGTACTCCTCCTCGGCGCTGAGCACGGGATAACGGCTTATCTCCGTGAGATAACCCTGTATGGATTCAGTTACGACAGGAAGACTCATCGACCAACCTCCTCTGAAAAAAAACAAGAGCGTGGAAAGAGATATCCTGCACCTCGTTCAACAACGCCCCGTTTAGCAGTCTTTCATTGCGACTGCTAATATTATACTTCCCTATCGGCGGGATGTCAAGATTATTGAGTTTTATAAGACCGCGGAAGGGCTTGCCTTTTCAGCTCCCTTCGCCCCCCCGGGGCAGGAGCTCGCCGAGGAAGGACTCGCCAGGACCGAGAGGGCCGACGCCGAGGGCCTCGGCCACGGTGGCCCCGAGGTCGGCGAAGGTCGCCCTCGTCCCGAGGGCGACACCCCCTTTGAGGCGGCTACCGTAGACGAGAAGCGGGACGTATTCCCTCGAGTGGTCCGTCGACGGGGTGGTGGGGTCGCAGCCGTGGTCCCCGGTTATGATGAGCATGTCGCCGTCCTTGACGAGGGCCGTTATCTCGGGGAGCCTCCCGTCGGCCTCTTCGAGGGCCCTGGCCGAACCCTCCGGGTTGTTCCGGTGGGCGAAGAGGGTGTCGAGGTCAACGAGGTTGGTGAATATGAGCCCCTCCGTGACCCTCTTCATGGCCTCCACGGTCCTGTCGATGCCGTCGGAGTCGCTCTTCGTGTGTATCTCCTCGGTCGTCCCCCTGTGGACGAAGATGTCGCCTATCTTGCCGACGGCCACGACCGGCATTCCCCGGGCCTTTACGCGGTCGAGGAGAGTCTCGTCCGGGGGCTCGACGGAAAAGTCCCTTCTGCGCGTGGTCCTCGTGAACGAGCCCGGCTCGCCGACAAAGGGGCGGGCTATGACCCGGCCCACGTTGTACTCGTAGAGGAGCTCCCTGGTATCCCTGCAGATGCGGTAGAGCTCTTCCGTGGGGATTACATCCTCGTGGGCGGCTATCTGGAATACGCTGTCCGCCGAGGTGTAGACTATGGGCCTGCCCGTTCTCATGTGCTCGGGGCCGAGCTTTTCTATTATCTCGGTGCCCGAGGCGGGGTAGTTGCCGAGCCAGCCCCGGCCGGCGATTTCCGCGAACCTCTCCATAATCTCCGGGGGGAAGCCCTCGGGGAAGGTCGGGAAGGGGTGGGCGAGGACCACCCCGGCCATCTCCCAGTGGCCGGTGGCCGTGTCCTTTCCGGGCGAGGCCTCGCTCATACGGCCATAGGAGCCGGCGGGACGGTCGGCACGCTCTATGCGGTCCACCCCCTCTATGAGGCCGAGGCCGAGGCGTGAGAGGTTCGGCAGATGAAGCCCGCCGACGGCCCTTGAGATGTTGTCGAGGGTGTCGCTGCCCCGGTCGCCGTAGTCTCCGGCGTCGGGGAGCTCGCCTATGCCGAGGGCGTCGAAGACGACTATGACGGCCCTCGTAAGCCCGGTCTTCTTCAACTTCCGTACCCCTTAAACATCTTTATACCCCCTCGGGGTGATCATGCGCCCCCCCTCGGCGTAGGTCGTGGAGTTGCCCACGATGACTATGGTGAGCATGTCGACGGTGTCGTAGTGTTTTTCAAAGCCGCCGAGGCTCGTTACGACCACGCTCTCGCTCTCGCGGGTGGCGTTTCTCACTATGCCCACGGGCGCAGCGGGCCCCCTGTGGCCGCGGATTATCTCCAGGGCCCTTGCGAGCCCCTCGGCGCGCCCCTTGCTCTTCGGGTTATAGAGGACGATGACGAAGTCGGCGCCCGCCGCCGCGTCGAGGCGTCTTTCTATCAGGTCCCAGGGCGTCAGGAGGTCGGAGAGGGATATGGAGGCGAAGTCGTGCATGAGGGGGGAGCCGAGGAGCGCGGCGGCCGCCACGAAGGCCGGCACCCCCGGGACCACTTCTATGTCCACCGCGGCCGGTCCCCGGTCCCTCGAAGCCACCTGAAAGACGAGGCCCGCCATGCCGTAGATCCCGGCGTCCCCGGAGGAGACGACGGCCACGCGCCTGCCTTCCACGGCGAGGGCCACGGCGCGGGCGCACCTTTCGACCTCGCCGGTCATACCGGTAGCGAAGACCTCCTTGCCCTCGACAAGCCCGCCCAGGAGCTCGACGTACCTGGTGTAGCCCACCACCACGTCCGACCCTTCGACGGCCTCTTTCGCCTTAGCCGTCAGGTGCCCGGGCCCTCCGGGGCCTATGCCTACGACCGTGACGGAACCCTTGCCACGGCCACCGTCACCGGGCCCAGAACCTTTTTTCTCATCCATAACCTTTTTGCTCCCGCGCTCAGCAACGCCGCCGGCTCGGCAACGGCCCGGGCCCCGGTAACTTCACGCACCTTTTTCGACGCCCCCGAGGGGGCCGCCGCGGTATTCAGCTCTTCGGCTCGATAGAAGACTATCTCCAGGCCCCTGGCGCGGGCGAACCCGGCCATGCCCTCTTCGTCGCCCTTTATGTCTATGGTGGCGAGGTTTCTTATCGAAAGTGGGGAGACCTTGAGGCAGGCCAGGGCCTGGTCGCAGGCCCTTTCAACATCCCCGACGCTCACCCCGCGCCTGCACCCGAGGCCGATGACGAACTCCCGGGGGCGCATGATGAGGGTCTTCGGGCCGAACCCCTCGGGCGCCCCCGGCTCTGCCGAGGATGATACGAGCACGCAGGCCCGTGCCGCGTCCGCAGGGGGGAAGTCCTTTCTGAACCGGAATACCCCGGAGGGAGAAAAGGCCCTCTTCATGGCCCCCCGCCTCGCCGGGTGGGCGTCGACGACCACGACGGGGCCGCCCCTTATGATGGCGGAGTTGACCGCCTTTATGGCGGCGACGTTCTCTATGGCGAGGTCGAAGGCCGAGGCGACCTCCTCGGCCGAGGGGAGCCCGAGGGCGTCGGTGGCCGTGGTTATGACCGGCGCGGCCCCGATGGCACGGGCGAGCTCCCTGGCGAGGTCGTTCGCGCCCCCGAGATGGCCGGAAAGGAGGCTTACGCAGAAACGTCCCGTCTCGTCGATGACCACTACCGCGGGGTCCCTGTCCTTACCCTGAAGGAGCGGGGCTATCATCCTTACGGCTATGCCCGTGGCCGAGATGAAGACGAGCGCGTCGGCCCCACCGAAGGCCTCCTCGACCCGCGCCCTCAGCCCACCGCCCCCCCTGGATATCTCGAACCCCTCGCGTCCGCGGGCAATCCTTTCCGCGAGCCTCTCTCCGCCCTCGGTTACGGCGAAGATGACGACCCTGCGCCGCCCCCGCCCGCACTCCCCCCCCCGGCCCCCCCGCCGGTCCTGTCCGGTCCCGCCGGTCACCGCACCGCGTCCATGCGCCTGGTCAGTCCTACCACCGCCTCTACCATCATATTGAAGAGCCTCTCCCCCTTCTCCCGGGTCGCCTTGGACGGGTCCCCCCAGACGGCGCTCTTCCAGTATCTCATCTTATCCGTGGCTATTACGGGCTTGGGCAGCCGTGGGTAGTCCTCGGGCGAGGTCCCCCTGACGAGCCCCGGGGCGAGGTGCATCACAAGGGACGTCTCCATCTCCCCGGCATGGGAGTCCCCGGGGGTCTCGGCGAGGTCGCGCGCCTCGGGGCCGAGTATCTCGTAGATGGACAGAGCCGCAACGGTGACGACGCCGGCGAGTCCCGGCTCGTGGGCCACGTACTCGGCGGCCTCCTTTATGGCGGCGACGTGGATGCTCCCGCCGTGGCCCGAGATGAGGACGAACTTTTCAATGCCCTTTCGCGCCCCGTCCCTTACGAGGTCGGCCGTAACGCGCCGTAAGGTGTCCGGGGTTATGGAGAGCGTGCCAGGGTGACGGCCCGTGGAGGTGCAGACCCCGTACTTGACGGCCGGGGCCACGAAGGCGGGCTCCACCAGGGCCGCCTTCCTTAAGACCTCCTCTATTACGAGGGTGTCCGTAAACAGAGGCAGGTGCGTGCCGTGGGCCTCCACCGAGCCGTAGGGGACGAGAAGGGTCCGGGTCTTTTCAAGCCCCCTTCCGAACTCCTCCATGGTTATCTCTTCGAGTATCATGACGGCTAAGCCTCCTTATCCCTGAGATGTCCTCGCCCGGAAAAGCCGCATGACGCGGATGCAGGCGTATACGCCGGTAACGCCGCCTAAGCCGTTGGCCAGGGCGTCGAGCGGGTCGCCGGTCCGCGACGGCACGAAGGACTGGACGACCTCGATGAGCGCGCCGTAGGAGAAGGTTGCGCCCACCGAGAGGGGGGCCAGCCATCGAGGCGGCCCCTGGACCGGGCCCCCGCCCGCCCCCCCCGCCCCCGGCGGCGACGGGAGCGGGAAGAGGGCCCTTACCGTAAGCCACCCCATTACGGCGTAGGCCAGGAAGTGGAGGACCTTGTCTCCCTGGTCCACCCCGGGGCCGGGCATGGGCCTTATCGACGCGACAAAGATGACGGCCATGTAGACGGCGAGCGGGATGATATGGAGGAGCGCCCTTCTCACTTCCCTCTGAAGCCGTGGCTGAAGTCCCCGTCGTAGAGCCTGGACTTCTTGCCGCCCCCCCCGGCGAGCGCCGGGCCGACTATGATCATGGCATGGCGGGTGATGCCCGCCTCCCTTACCCTCCCGGCTATGTCCGAGAGCGTGCCGCGCACCACGAGCTCGTCCTTCCAGGACGCCCTGTACACGACCGCCACCGGGGTCTCGGGCCCGTAGCCGGCGCTCAACCCCTCGGTGACCTTTTCGATCATCCCCACGCTCAGGAATATGCAGAGCGTTGCGCCGTGGGAGGCGAGAGAGGCGAGCGACTCCGAGTCCGGCACCGGGGTCCTGCCGGCGACCCTCGTGAATATCACGGTCTGGGTCCCCTCGGGCACGGTAAGGCCGGTCTTCAGGGCCGCGGCCGAGGCGAAGGCGGAGCTCACACCGGGGACGACCTCGACGTCCAGGCCCCGCCTCCCGAGGGCCTCTATCTGCTCGGCCATGGCGCCGTAGAGCGACGGGTCGCCGGTCTGGAGCCTCACGACGACATGGCCGGCCAGCACCCCTTCGGCCATGACGCCGACTATTTCATCGAGCGTCATGGAGGCGCTGTCCCTGGCCGCGACACCCTCGCGGCAGAAACGCCTTATGACGGTCTCCTTTACGAGGGACCCGGCGTAGACGACGACGTCGGCCTCCGCAAGGAGCCGCGCGCCCTTTACCGTGACGAGCTCCGGGTCTCCCGGCCCGGCCCCGACGAAATATACCCTGCCATTCACCTGCCGGCCCCCTTCGGCCCCTTCGCGCCCCTCCTGACGATAAGGGTGGAGAAGTAGTCGAGCTTTTCTCCCCTTACGGACCGGATGTCAGAGGTTACGAGCTCCCGGCCGTCCCAGCCGACCCTCGAGGCGAAGACCGCCCCGTCGGAAAGGCCCATCTCGTCTATAAGCCCGGCTATCGAGTCCATCAACTTGTTGACCTTCATGAGCACCACGGTGTCGAACCCCTCAAGGGCGCGCCTCACCTCGTCCATGTCATAGGCGGCGGGTATTATGACGACCCTTTCGTCCGCCTCGGCAAGGGGCCGGTGCGAGGCCGCGGCCGCGGCCGAGATGGAGGTGACCCCGGCCACCGGGGTTACCTCCACCCCCGGCGCCAGGGCCGTGACGAGGGGGACGAGGTAGGTGAAGGTGGAATAGAGCATGGGGTCGCCGAGCGTTATGAAGGCCACGTCGAGCCCTTCGGCGAGGCTGGCGGCTATCCTGTCGGCGGCCCGGG
This sequence comes from Thermodesulfobacteriota bacterium, assembly GCA_046754205.1. Taxonomy (GTDB): domain Bacteria; phylum Desulfobacterota; class GWC2-55-46; order GWC2-55-46; family JBHHVK01; genus JBHHVK01. Next base: position 4,393 of record JBHHVK010000058.1, on the reverse strand, counting down.
CGCGCGCCCGCCGGAGCTCGGCGCCGTCCCTGGTCATCGGCATGAGGATGTCGAGCAGGGCCTTGCCTTCGATATCCACCGCGCCCCTTACGATGTCGAGGGCCGTGGACCCGCTCGAACCCGGCGAGCGGGGCACGGCGAGCACGTCCACCCTTTCAAGGACGCGGACGGCCTTGAGGGTAATGAGCTCCGGGTCGCCGGGGCCGACGCCCACCCCGTAAAAACGCGGGGCGGCCTTTTCACTCTCTCTTCCCATCACCCGGGCCTCCTGCCGGTTAAGATAAAGACCGGGTTGTTGGAGGCGAGGAGGCTAATGCCTCCGAGGTCCTTTGCGCGCGCGAGGCTTACGAGCACCGCCTCGCTCTCCCAGCCGCGTCTTTTAAAGAAGTCGAAGGCAGAGCCCGTCGTCTCCATGGTCACGGAGTTCACCACTATCCTGCCGCCGGGCTTTATCCTCCTCGCCGCAAAGGAAAGGATATCCTTGAGGCCCGCGCCGCCTCCCCCCACGAAGACCGCGTCCGGGTCGGGCAGCGCCGGGCGCTTCATGGCCGCCAGGCACCCCGGGGCGACTCCCTTTATGACTTCGAGGTTCACCGCGCCGAAGCGTTTTTTATTCTCCAGGATCTGCTTCACCCTTCGGGGTTCCTTTTCCACGGCGCAGACCCTGCCTGCCGGGGCGGCGAGCGCGGCCTCTACGGCCACGGAGCCGCACCCCGAGCCTATGTCCCAGACCGTGGAGGTCCCGGAGAGACGGAGCTTGGAGAGGGCCACGGCGCGCAGCTCGGATTTGGTTATCATCCCGGAGGCGTGGGCGAACTCGCCGTCCGGTATCCCCGGGGCCACGACGCGGCGGGCGGGGGGGGCGGGGGGGGCGGGGGGGGCGTGGCCGTCCCTTATGAGGACGAGGACGTTCAGGGGGCTGAATCTCCTCCGCCTGACAAGGGAGGCGAGGGTGGAGGCCGTTATCCTTTCATCGGGGGAGCCGAGGGATTCGCAGACGTAGGCCCTGTACCCGTCGGCGCCCCGGGCAAGGAGGGCCCTTGCCACCGAGGCCGGGGTGGTCCCGGGATCCGTAAAGACCGCGGCCTTGTCGGAAGCGATAATCCTGGAGACGACCTCGCCCAGGTCCCTCTCACCGCCTCCTCCCTTGCCGCCCTTGCCCCCCTTGCCGCCCCCTCCGCCGTGGACGCTCAGGACCACCGCGCCCTCGAGGCTCTCCTTGACCCGCGCGAAGGCCTCGGCGACGGTCGATACCCCGGGGATTATCTCCACCCGCTCGGGGCCGAACCTTTTGAGTATATAGCCGCCCATGCCGAAAAGGAGCGGGTCGCCGGTGGCGACTACCGCCACGTCCCCGCCCCCGGACTCGAACCTTTCTATCTCGCGGGCCACGGCTCCGAGGCCCGCCGACACGGCCATGGTCCCGCCCTTGAAGTCCGGAAACTCTTCGAGGTGCCTCCGGCCGGCGACGAGGAGTCCGCACCCGTTTATGACTTCCACGGCGCGGCCCGCAAGGCCGCGCCTTCCCTCGACGCCGATGCCCACTACGTATATCATGATATCCAGCCTGATGAAGGGGCTAAGCCGCGGCCACGACTTCGCCGTCATAGCCCACGAGCACGGCCCTTATTGCCAGCCTGCCGCCGACCCTTTTCCGCGCGTTGCTCCCGACCATCTCCGCGACGCGCCCGAAGAGGGCGTCGAGGCCTGAGTCCCTTATGATGAAGAAGGCCCCGCGCGCGGTGTTGGCCGCCCTGATGGCGGCCGCGAGGGAGGGGCCGCCCCCGGCCTCCTCGGCGAGCCCGGCGATGAAGGCGAGCTCCACCGACGAGTCCGTGCAGTGCGTGGAGAAGTGGCCGGCGGCGAGTTTCGTAAACTTGCCGAACTGTCCGGCGATGGTGACTTTTCCGAGCCCCTTGCCGGCGGCGTCGTCGAGGGCGTAACCCATGTGGTCGCCCGTAAGGATGAAGGCCACCTCGGGGAGCCCGGCGGAGCCCTCAACCACCTTCTCGCTCGACCTGCCGGTGGAAAAGACCACCTCGGCGAGGCCCGATGCCCGGGCCACGTCCACGGCGGCGGAGATGGAGTGGGTATAGGCCGAAAGGCTCATGGGCTCCACTATGCCGGTGGTGCCGAGTATGGAGATACCCCCCACTATGCCGAGCCTGGCGTTCATCGTCTTGCGGGCGAGGTCCTCGCCCCGGGGGACGGCCACGGTCACCACGACCGAGGGCGTAACGCCGGCCGAGCGCGCGGCCTCGACGACGGAGCGCCTTATCATCGCCCTGGGCACCGGGTTTATGGCCGGGCTTCCCACGGGGGTCTTGAGGCCCGGCCGGGTCACGACCCCGACCCCTGGCCCTCCCCTTATGGCCACGCCGGTCCTCATTTCATTGAAGCCCGAGAGGAGGACCGTGGTGACGATATCCGCCCCGTTCGTGACGTCGGGGTCGTCCCCGGCGTACTTTATGACCGTGGCGGTGGCGCTCTCGCCCTTTACGACTACTCCCTTGACCTTGACCCTGATGCGTCCGCCCCTCGGGAGCGTCACATCCACGTAGCGCGGCGGGCCCGCCTTGGCCTCCCCCCGGCCGCCGCTGGCGGCGAGAAGCGCCCGCGCCGCCGCCTTGGCTCCGGCGGCGGCGCAGGTGCCGGTCGTTATGCCCTTTCTGAGGGGTCTTTTCCCGTGCCTGGCCAATGGTCCTTTGATGATGGTTTGCGGTTAAGGCCCGGCTACGCCCGGGAGAAGGCGGAGCGCCCGAAGAGGCCGAGCATGGCGCCGAGTATGGCGGCGAGCAGCACGCCCTGGACGAGCGCGGGCCCGGCGAGGTGGTACCTCTCCGGCTCCACGGCGGAAAGGAAAAAGCCCGCGAACCTCAGCAGGACCCAGAGGGCCGTGGATACGAGCACCCCCCTGGCCACGGCGCTCCTGAAGGGCAGGAACCTGCCGGCCACCGAGAGTATCCCCCCGGTGACCATGCCGAAGATCGCCCCGGCGGCGGAGAAGGTGACGAGGTTGTGGGTAAAGGACCCCTCGAAGGGGAAGATGCCGGTGGCGCCGTTGGCGGCCATGCAGACCCATCCCCAGACCATGCCGGCCAGCACCCCGGCGTTAATACCGCTGCTGAAAAATCTTCTCATCGAAAGACTCCTTCATCTTTTTCAAGGTCAGTGGCAGGGCATGCCTATTACGTGCCTGAAGTCGTGGAAGGTGTCGTGCACGCCGGGGGCCACCGCCTCCACCCCGTAGGCTATCACCACCATCGCGAAGACGAGGGCCACAAGCACGCCCGCGCCTATCAGTGTGTTCAGAAGGCTCCACTCTCCTGCGATCGTCTTTTCCATGCTCATACAACCTCCTTTTTTTGTTGTCACCTGTCTCCCGTTAAGACCCCCGGGGCCCGCTGGCCCCCCGGGTCAGTCGTGCTCGTCGTGTACTGAAAAGGGCCCGTGGCTGTGGACGTGGACGACGTCCCCGTGCCTGTGGGCGTGCTCGTGTATTATGTTCTCCTCCAGCAGGAGGGCGCGGTCCGCGAGTATCTCGGCCTTTGGCCCGTCCGCGGCCACCCCGTGCCCCTCGGAGAGCACTATGATGCGGTCGGAGAAGTCCTCGGCGAGGCTCAGGTCATGGGTCGATATGACGAAGGTCTTATCGAGAGTCCTGAGCTCGGCGAGGAGCTCCATGAACCAGACCTGGGACCTCGGGTCGAGCCCGCCAGTGGGCTCGTCGAGGAGCAGCACGTCCGGGTCGGCGGCGAGCACGCTCGCTATCGCCACCTTCTTCTTCTCGCCGTCGCTCAGCGCATAGGGAGGCCTGTCCCTGAGCCTCGATATCCCGAGCATGTCGAGGAGCTCGTCGGCGCGGCGCGCCGCCTCCCCCGGGCCGAGCCCGAGCTGGAGGGGGCCGAAGGCCACCTCGTCGAAGACCGTGGGGCTGAAGAGCTGCACGTCAGGGTCGGAGAAGACCAGGCCCACCCTGGACCTGAAGGCGCGGAGGAGGTCGCCCGTGAGGCTCCGGTCCGTAAGCGGGCTGCCGAAGAACCTGACGGAGCCGGTATCCGGCGCGGCGAGCCCGTCGAGGACCTTCAGGAGCGTGGTCTTGCCAGTGCCGTTGGCCCCGAGTATGGAGAGGCTCTCCCCGGCCTCGACGGTGAAGGAGACGTCCTTCAGGGCCGGGTGGCCGTCGTAGGAAAAGCTCACCCCCTCGACCGCGAAGACCTCGCCGGCGCAAGCTTCCGGCAAACCCAACGGCGCCGCCTTACTCATCCTGAACGCCACGACCTTTCATACCTCCTGAATGCGACCCCCGGCCACGCCCCGATGGACCCGGACGCCCACAACCGGGACGACGTAATCTCCTGAATACGGCCCCCCCCCCGACAACCGCCCCCTC
>JBHHVK010000057.1:0-10468 GCA_046754205.1 Thermodesulfobacteriota bacterium | reverse complement strand
AAGATAGACGAGTTCGCGCCCTACGCGAAGATAATCCACGTGGACATAGACCCCACCTCCATAAGCAAGAACGTCAGGGTCCACATCCCCATAGTGGGCGACGTGAGGCTCGTGCTGCGCGACATGATAAAGGCCATACCAAAGGGCAAGCCCCTCCGGGACTACAAGGCCGCGACAAGGGAGTGGCGCGAGCAGGTCGCGGCCTGGGCCGACGCCCACAAGCTCGGCTACAAGTTCGAGCCGAACGGGAAGATAAAGCCCCAGTACGTAATCGAGAAACTCTACGAGGCCACAGGCGGCGACGCCATAGTCACCACCGAGGTCGGGCAGAACCAGATGTGGGCGGCCCAGTTCTTCAAGTACGATCGCCCCCGGACCTTCATCACCTCCGGCGGGCTCGGGACCATGGGCTTCGGTTTTCCCGCGGCCATAGGGGCCCAGGTGGCCTGCCCGAAAAGGACCGTCATAGCAGTAGCCGGTGACGGGTCGCTCCAGATGAACATACAGGAGCTCGCAACGGCCGTCCAGTACAAGCTCCCTGTCAAGGTTGCCATAATCAACAACATGGTCCTCGGCATGGTGCGCCAGTGGCAGGAGTTCTTCTTCGACAGGCGCTACTCGCACACCTGCGTATCCGTGGCCCCGGACTTCGTAAAGGTCGCAGAGGCCTACGGGGCCGTGGGCATGAGGGCCACGAAGCCCGCCGAGGTGGTCGGTGTCATAAAGGAGGCCATGAAGGTCAAGGACAGGCCCGTATTCATGGACTTCAAGGTGGACCCCTTCGAGTGCGTCTACCCCATGGTCCCGGCCGGGCAGCCTCTGAACAAGATGCTCCTCGTCTGATCCCGCACCGCGGGAAGCGCAAATTTCGGCCCGCCTGCGGCGGCCGCGAATCACGGAGGTACAGGTTTGCGACACACCATCTCGGTTATCGTAACGAATGAGTTCGGGGTGCTATCGAGGATTTCGGGGCTCTTTTCCGGCAGGGGTTTCAACATCGAAAGCCTCTCCGTGGCCGAGACCAAGGACCCGAAGTTTTCGAGGATGACCATAGTAACGAGGGGCGACGAGGCGGTCATCGAGCAGGTAACCAAGCAGCTCAACAAGCTCATAAGCGTCGTCAAGGTGCACGACTTTACGGGCGAGGAGTGCATAGAAAGGGAGCTCGCCCTCGTGAAGATATCGGCCTCCGTCGAGAGCCGCGCCGAGATACTCTCCATAGTCGACATCTTCAGGGCCAAGGTCGTGGACGTGAGCCCGAGGTCCTACACCGTAGAGGTCACCGGAGACGAGGAGAAGATAAGCGCGATAACGGAGCTCCTGAGGCCCTTCGGCATAAAGGAGATAGTCCGCACCGGGCTCATCGCCATGGCGCGCAGCCCCAAGGTGAAATAACCCCGGAAATCTCTTGTAAAAGCTCTGCGTTTCGGTAATATATCTGAATAAAACCGCCTCGACAGGACCGGACAGGTCATGGAAAAGGGCGCCAGGAGGAAGCACGATTAATGAAGGTCTACTACGACAAGGACGCGAACCTCGAAAAGATCAGGGACAAGAAGGTAGCCATAATCGGCTTCGGAAGCCAGGGGCACGCCCACGCCCAGAACCTCAAGGAGAGCGGCGTGGACGTCCGCGTGGGCCTTCGCGCCGGCGGCTCTTCGTGGAAGAAGGCCGAGGCGGCGGGCATTGACGTCCGCGAGGTGGCCGGGGCAGTAAAGGGGGCCGACGTGGTGATGGTCCTCATACCCGACGAGATGCAGGGTGACACCTACGCACAGGAGATAGGGCCAAACCTGAAGGAGGGGGCCTACCTCGCCTTCGCCCACGGCTTCAACATCCACTTCGGCCAGATAGTCCCGGCCCCTTCCACCAACGTCTTCATGGCCGCCCCCAAGGGACCGGGCCACCTCGTGAGGCACGAGTTCACCAGGGGCGCCGGCGTGCCGACGCTCGTGGCCATACACCAGGACCCCTCGGGGGACACGCTCGACGTGGCCCTCGCCTACGCGAGCGCCATAGGCGGCGGAAGGGCCGGCATCATAGAGACCACTTTCAAGTGCGAGACCGAGACCGACCTCTTCGGAGAGCAGGCCGTCCTCTGCGGAGGCGTATCGGCCCTTATCCAGGCCGGTTTCGAGACCCTCGTCGAGGCCGGATATCCCCCGGAGATGGCCTACTTCGAGTGCCTCCACGAGATGAAGCTCATCGTGGACCTCATCTACGAGGGCGGGATATCCAACATGAGGTACTCCATATCCAACACCGCTCAGTACGGTGACGTCACCAGGGGCCCGAGGGTCGTAACGGAGAGGACCAAAAAAGAGATGAAGAGGATCCTCGCCGAGATACAGAGGGGCGAGTTCGCCCGCGAGTGGATGCTCGAGAACCGGGCCAACAAGCCGGTCTTCACCGCCCTTACGAAGACGGGGCAGAGCCACCAGATCGAAGAGGTCGGCACGAAGCTCCGCGCCATGATGCCATGGCTCGGCAAGACCAGGATCGTCGACAGGGAGAAGAACTGAGGGGCCGTGACCGTGAGCCGTGGTTCGCGCAAGAACGCTCCCGATAGTTCTCCAGACTTCCGGCGCCGCCGCCCCCACGGTCGCGGACCACGGACCATATGCGTATACCGATAGCCAGTGAGGGGTGGCCGTTCATAGCGGGCGCCCTCGTGCTCACCCTCCTGGCATGGCTTGTGGGGACGTGGCTCTTCGTCTCCTCCCTGGTCCTGACGGTCTTCGTCGTATCGTTCTTCAGGGACCCGGAGAGAGTGATACCGGCGGACGACGCCGCCATCGTAAGCCCGGCTGACGGCAGGGTCATCATCGTCGAAAAGGTCTTTGATGACAGGATATTGAACGACGAGGCCATGAAGATTTCCATCTTCATGACCGTCTTCAACGTCCACGTGAACAGGGTCCCGGCCTCGGGGCGTGTGGTGGAGATACGCTATAACCCCGGGAAGTTCCTTTCGGCAAACCTCGACAAGGCCTCTACCGAGAACGAGCAGAACGCCGTGGTGCTCGAGACCCCCTCTGGAAAGAGACTGGTATTCACCCAGATTGCCGGCCTTGTCGCAAGGCGCATAGTCTGTTACGCCGCCGAGGGCGGCGAACTCGTAAGGGGCGACAGGTTCGGGCTTATAAGGTTCGGCTCCCGCCTCGACGTCTACCTCCCCATCGACTGCACGGTGACCGTAAAGGTTGGTGACAGGGTGAGCGCGGGCTCATCCACCCTCGCCCTCTGGACCTGAGGGGCGTCGTTGAGGGCGGCGCGCCGCCCCGGTTCCAGAGAGGAGTCGCGTAGGGAGACGCACCGGATGTTAGTGGAGTGAACCCTTTAGGGCGCCCGCGGGGCGCCGGAGGCGAGCGCCATGATCGACAACGAGATAGACCCGAAGGCGGCCAGGGGAGGCAAGGGTATCAGGAAGAGGGGGGTATATCTGCTGCCCAACCTCATTACCTCGGCGAGCCTCTTCGGTGGTTTTTACGCCATAATAGCCTCCTTTGACGGCCAGTTCGCCAAGGCGGCCATAGCCATACTCATCTCCGCCGTCCTCGACGGGCTCGACGGACGCGTGGCCCGCCTTACGGGAACGTCGAGCAAGTTCGGGGTCGAGTACGACTCGCTTTCGGACCTCGTCGCCTTCGGGCTCGCCCCGGGCATACTCATATTCACCTGGGCGCTGCGCCCCTTCGGACGCTACGGGTGGCTCGCGGCGTTCCTCTACGTGGTATGCGGCGCGCTCAGGCTCGCGCGCTTCAACGTGCAGATCACCACGGTGGAGAGCAGGCGCTTCAATGGGCTTCCCATACCGCTCGCCGCCTCGCTCATGGCGACGACGGTGCTGATGTTCTACCACTTCGGCAAGGGCCAGGAGATGGCCAAGCACATTACCGTGCTAGTCATGGTCTATGCGACGGCCTTTCTGATGATAAGCAACGTGAAGTACTACAGCTTCAAGGAATTCCACCTCACCAGGCGCATGCCTTTCAGGTTCCTGGTGGGGCTGGTCTTTCTCCTCGTGGTGGTGGCGGCCGAACCGGTGGTGATGCTCTTTCTCCTTGCCCTCGGCTACGTCGTCTCGGGGCCCGTAACGCTCCTTTTATCGAGGAAGGGCCCTGTCTTCGGACGACTTACAAGGTCCAAACGCCACGAGGCCGACCACCACACATGAACAGAGGCGTAACCTGAAGGAGTCTTCAAGATGGACGACAGAGTAAGGATACTCGATACGACGCTGCGCGACGGCGAGCAGAGCCCCGGCGCCTCCATGAACGTGGAGGAGAAGATGATGGTGGCCCGCCAGCTCGCCCGTCTCGGCGTGGACATAATAGAGGCGGGCTTCGCCTACAGCTCCCCCGGGGACTTCGAGGCGGTAAGCCGTATCGCCCACGAGGTCGAGGGCCCGGTCGTAAGCAGCCTCGCCCGCGCCCTGCCGAACGACGTTGATTCGGCGTGGGAGGCCCTGAAGGGCGCCTCCAGGCCCAGGATACACACGTTCATCTCCACATCGGACATCCACCTCACCCACCAGTTCAGGCTCACCCGCGCCGAGGCGCTCGCGAGGGCCGTGGAGATGGTGGCCCGCGCCCGCGGCTACGTCGATGACGTGGAGTTCAGCCCCATGGACGCCTCCCGCTCCGAGGCGGCCTATCTCTACGAGGTCATAGAGGCGGTCATAGGGGCCGGGGCGACGACCGTGAACATCCCCGACACCGTCGGGTACTCGCTGCCCCACGAGTTCGGCGCCCTCATAAAGGGGATAAGGGACAACGTCCCGAATATCGACCGCGCCGTGATATCCGTCCATTGCCACAACGACCTCGGGCTCGCCGTCGCGAACTCGCTCGCCGCCGTCCGAAACGGCGCGCGCCAGGTGGAGTGCACCATAAACGGCATAGGCGAGAGGGCGGGCAACGCCTCGCTCGAAGAGGTCGTGATGATACTCAAGACGCGCGCCGACGAGCTCGGGCTCTCCACCGGGGTAACGACGGAGCAGATATACCCGGCGTCCCGCATGGTGAGCGGCATAACCGGAATAATGGTTCAGCCGAACAAGGCCATAGTCGGGGACAACGCCTTCGCCCACGAGTCGGGCATCCATCAGGACGGGCTCCTCAAGGAGAAGACCACCTACGAGATAATGAGGCCCGAAAGCGTGGGGCTGGCTCGCTCCACCCTCGTCCTCGGAAAGCACTCGGGACGCCACGCCTTCAGGGAGCGCCTGAAGGACCTCGGCTACGACCTCGACGACACGGAGCTTGCCAGGGCCTTTGCCCGCTTCAAGCTGGTCGCCGACAAGAAAAAGGAGGTCTTCGACGAGGACATAGAGGCGATAGTCCAGGACGAGGTCCTGAGGCTCGAGGTCTCCGAGCGCTTCAGGCTCGTAAATATCGAAGTCAGGAGCGGCACCGATATACCCCCCGTGGCGCGGGTCGTCCTTGAGGTGGACGGTGAGAAGCTCACCGACGAGGGCGGCGGCTCAGGGCCTGTCGACGCCGTCTACAAGACCGTGGCCGCCATGACGGGGACGAAGTCACGGCTCCTCAAGTACACGGTCTCCGCCATAACCGGGGGCACCGACGCCCAGGGAGAGGTCACGGTGCGTCTTTCCGAGAACGGGCAGATAGCGCTCGGCCAGGGCTCGCACACGGACATAATCATTGCGAGCGCCAAGGCGTATGTAAACGCGCTGAACCGGCTCGAGCACAAAAAGAGGCTGACCGGCGAAAAGCTCGTTTGAGGCCGTTGCGCAGGGATAGAGGCGGGCCCGGGAGGGCCTTTGAAGCCAGGACGGCCGCCCCCCGCCGGGGGGGGCGGCCTGAAACAGAGAGCGAAAAAAGTTCGAGGGGAGCCCCGAAGATGAGGCCGATGACCATCACCGAAAAGATACTCGCCAGACACGCACGCCTGAGGGAGGTTGCGCCCGGGCAGCTCATAAACGCCCGCGTGGACATAGCCCTCGGCAACGACATCACCGCGCCGATAGCCATAAGGGAGTTTCGCAGCATTGGCGCCAGGAAGGTCTTCAACAGGAACAGGGTTGTCCTCGTCCCTGACCACTTCACGCCGAACAAGGACATAAAGAGCGCCAACCAGTGCAAGATACTCCGGGACTTCGCCCACGAGCAGCGGATAACCCATTACTACGACGGCGGCGAGGCCGGCGTGGAGCACGCGCTCCTGCCCGAAAAGGGGGTGGTAGTCCCCGGCGACGTCGTCATCGGAGCGGACTCCCATACCTGCACCTACGGCGGGCTCGGGGCGTTCGCCACAGGCGTCGGGTCCACGGACCTGGCGGCGGCCATGATAACCGGCGAGTGCTGGTTCAAGGTCCCCGAGTCGGTGAAGGTAGTCTTCCGCGGCAGATTGGGCAAATGGGTCTCGGGAAAGGACCTCATACTCCACGTCATAGGTCGCCTCGGCGTGGACGGGGCGCTCTACAGGGCCATGGAGTTCACGGGCAGGCCCATAGAGAGGCTCTCCATGGACAGCCGGCTCGCGCTCTGCAACATGGCCATCGAGGCCGGGGCCAAGAGCGGCATAATAGCCCCTGACGAGGTCACCCGCGAGTACGTGGCCAAGAGGGCCGAGAGGCGGCCGACCTTCTACGCCAGCGACCCGGACGCCGAGTACGCCGACGTCATGGAGTGCGACTGCTCGGAGATCGAGCCCCAGGTGGCCTTTCCCCATCTGCCCGAGAACACGAGGAACATCACCGACGCCGGGCGCGTGGACATTGACCAGGTGGTGATAGGCTCGTGCACCAACGGCAGGCTCGAGGACCTCGCCGTGGCGGCGAAGATACTGAAGGGCAAGAAGGTAAACTCCAACGTGCGGCTCATCATCATCCCCGCCACCCCCCATATCTACGAGGAGGCGATGAGGCTCGGCTACTTTAAAATATTCCTCGACGCGGGGGCGATAATAAGCCCGCCCACCTGCGGGCCATGTCTCGGCGGCCACATGGGCATACTCGCCGCGGGCGAGAGGGCCGTGACCACCACGAACCGCAACTTCGTCGGCAGGATGGGGGACCCGTCGAGCGAGGTCTATCTCGCCAACCCGGCCGTGGCCGCCGCCTCGGCCGTGATGGGCAGGCTCGCCGGGCCGGAGGAGGTCGCCGGCGGGGCGGCGGGACGCAAAAGGCCCGCCCGCAAGGCGGCGCGGGCCCGCTGAGGCCACCTTCCACGGTTTTTCTTTGACATTGTACGGGGAATTCGGATACAAGGAGAGTGTATGAAGCTCAAGGGCAAGGCATGGAAGTACGGCTCCGACGTGGACACGGACAGGATCATCCCCGCAAGGTACCTCAACACGTCCGACCCGAAGGAGCTCGCCAGGCACTGCATGGAGGACGAGGACCCGGAGTTCGCCTCCAGGGTCAAAAAGGGCGACATCATAGTCGCCGACAAGAACTTCGGCTGCGGCTCGTCCCGCGAGCACGCCCCCATAGCCATAAAGGCGGCGGGCGTGGCCTGCGTTGTGGCTGCGAGCTTCGCCCGCATATTCTACAGGAACGCCTTCAACATGGGGCTGCCCATACTCGAGTCGAAGGAGGCTGCGGATTCGGCCCGCACGGGCGACGTGCTCGAGGTGGACATGGATACGGGGGAGATAACCAACGTGACCCGTAAGCACAAATTCCAGGCGCGGGCGGTGCCGCCCTTCATGCAGCAGCTCGTAAAGTCTGGCGGGCTTATGGCGTCGATTAAAAAGAGGGGGCTAGTATGAGCAGAGAGAGCGCAAGGAGCCGCATCCTCTCGAGCGAGAAGCTGCATATCGAAAACAAGACGCTCTTCGTGGACCTCAAGGAGAACGAGGGCGGCAGGTTTCTGCAGATAGCCGAGCTGAGCAACGACAGGCGCTCCACGGTGGTGATACCATTCACCGGGCTGCCGCTCTTCATGGAAACGCTCCAGAAGGTCCTGAGCGAGAGCGAGTCGCTCTGAGCGGCCTGCAGGCCTGACCATCTCCCCGTCCTCCCGTCCAGTCCGCGCGGCGAGTTCCGATGAAAACCGATAGAGGGCGCTTACGAGAGGGGGGCGACCTCTTGGGCGCGCCCTTTTGCCGTGGGGCCGGACTCGCCCGGGAGCGGGCGAAGAAAAAGATATAAGGAGACAAGCAGATTGGAAAAGTTAAGCGTCCTCGTACTCCCCGGCGACGGCATCGGCCCCGAGATAGTGGCCGAGGCGGTAAGGGTCCTGAAGGCCGTTGGAGCAAGACATGGTAGCGTGTTTTCACTCGCCGAGGCCCCCGTGGGTGGGGCTTCGATAGACGCCTACGGGGTCCCTCTCACAGAGGAGGTCCTCTCTCGCGCCCTTGCGGCCGACGCGGTGCTGCTCGGGGCCGTTGGCGGCACGAAGTGGGAATCCCTCGACTACTCGGTTCGGCCCGAGAGGGCGCTCCTGGCGCTCCGCAAGGAACTCGGCCTCTTCGCCAACCTGAGGCCCGCCCGTATCTACGACGCCCTGGCCGACGCCTCGACCTTGAAGCGCGAGGTCATCGAGGGCGTGGACATCATGGTCATAAGGGAGCTGACCGGGGGGCTCTACTTCGGCGAGCCCAAGGGGGTGGAGCTGCTCGCAGACGGCACCGAGCGGGGGGTCAACACCCTCGTCTATACGACGCCCGAGATAGAGCGGATAGCGAGGGTCGGCTTCGATGTGGCGCGAAAGAGGGGCAAACGCCTCTGCAGCGTCGACAAGGCCAACGTCCTGGAGACCACCGAGCTCTGGCGCAGGGTCGTCACCCGCGTGGGCGAGGGCTACCCGGACGTGGAGCTGAGCCACATGTACGTGGACAACTGCGCCATGCAGCTCGTCCGTTGCCCCTCCCAGTTCGACGTCATAGTAACGGAGAACACCTTCGGGGACATCCTCTCCGACGAGGCCGCCATGCTCACGGGCTCCATAGGGATGCTCCCCTCGGCCTCCCTCGGAAGCTCGAAGAACCGCGCCATGTACGAGCCCATACACGGAAGCGCCCCGGACATAGCGGGCCGGGGGGTGGCCAACCCCCTGGCCACGATACTATCGGTGGCGATGATGCTCCGCTACTCCTTCGACATGGAGGAGGCGGCCGCCGATATTGAGGCGGCCGTAGAAAAGGTGCTCGACGCCGGGCTCAGGACCCCGGACATCTATAACTCGGACCAGGCCGGCACCAGGCGGGTCGGCTGCTCCGAGATGGGCGCGGCCGTGCTCGAAGAACTTACGGGCTGAGGCGTTCTCCGAAAAATATCAAACCCCAGGGCCCCGCGCGGATGCGCGGGGCCTTTTTATTTGTTGATGTTCCAGTCGTAGTAGAGGTACTCCATCCTGATGTTGTCCCCGGCGCCTTTCAGGAACTCCTTTTTCCCCTCGTCCACGAGATTCTCCGCGATGAACTCCACCACGCCCCGGCGGCCGCCGAAGTCCGGCTCGTACCATTTGAATATCATGGAGGCGACGAGCTTGGACTCTTCGGGTATGACGATGACCTCCGATGAGTTTACGAAGTTCACGGCCGCTGTGGTGAGCTGCGAGTCTATCGACTCCGGGTCGTAGAACTTTATCGGCGGGCAGGACCTCGACCCGCAGACCAGGGCGAAGTGGACCCTCGGGTCGACCTTCGCCAGCGAGTATCTACGCCTCTCGTCGAAGGGGCCGAACTGGCGGAAGGCGTGCATGTAGGGCCGCGCGTTGGCGCGGAGGACGCCGTGCTCGATGTCGTCGGGGCTGAACCTGTGGCCCCCGATGACGTACTTGACGCGGCTGAAGAACCCGAGGACCTCCTTGACCGAGGCATTTATCCCGAGGGCTATTATGCCGTCCACCACTATGGTGTTGTAGAGGTTTATCCAGAAGGCGAGCCTCGCGGCGTCGTCGGCGAGTTTGCCCGGATCGAACCCCTTGAGACGGGCCGCGACCCTCTTGTATGCGAGGTACTCCTTGGACCTTCCGAGGGCCTCGTAGTCCACCGTGCCCTGCTCCGTATAGAACTCGCCCTTCAGGTCCTTCATGGTCGAGAGCATCACGCGGGGGACCTCCTCGGCCGGTACGTCCTCCGCCCCCCCCGCAACGACCGCCTCCACCTCCGCCGACCCATCGTTTAAGACCATCTCCCCCCGGAGGCGTTTCCTTATCCGCGCCATGAGGGAGACCTCGCCTATATCGAGGAATGTTTCAAAGGCCGTGTCGATAAAGAGCGCCGCCGTCCATGAGAAGTCCGCCGAGCCGTAGCCCCTGCCGTCGAAGGAGTCGTAGTACTCATGGAAGCCGAAGCGTATCGGCAGCTCCAGGATGTCCTTGGCCACGGAGTCTGCCTTCTGCGTGAAGCCGTAGCGCCTGAGCCCCTTCATGAGCATCCAGTTGATGTTTATCCATATCGGGCCGCGCCAGTAGTTCTCGCGCTGGAAGCCCTCCTTGGTGGTGTCGTAGTTGGGCACGCTGAAGCAGTTGCCCTGGTGCAGGGCGCAGAAGCC
>JBHHVK010000056.1:0-10909 GCA_046754205.1 Thermodesulfobacteriota bacterium | reverse complement strand
GGGGCCGGGGGCACGGGCGGGCCCGCCCTTGCCCGCTAAAGGCGGCCCGGGAAGGCGGGCCCAACCGACGTCGCGGCCCGTAAGCGGCGCGCCGCTAACAGCACTCGCCCGGGTTGCACGCCGCAGGGTCTTCTTTTTCGTCCCCGGGCCCCCGGTCCGGGCCGGTTATGGAGAACATGCCCCTGTAGGGCGGGTCCGTGAGCTTGGCGAGCGTATCGGTGCAGATCTCCACGGGGACCCCGGCCGCGTAGGTGTGGCCGTCGTCGTCGGTCACCGAGCTGAAGGGGCCGAGGTATGCCGCCCGGTGGCCCCTGTAGACGCACTCGGGGCTCTTGGCGAACTTAAAGCCGGAGACGGTGACCGAGTTGAACCGGACGCCCTCGACCTCGCGGTAGGGGGCGCTAGACAAGACCTTGAGCCCGTAGAACCCGGCCCCTCTGGCCAGCGAGAGGAACTCGTCCTCCCTCAGGGCCCCGGATATGCATTCCCCCCAGAGCCGCCTGTCGGAGCGCATGGACTCGGGCACGTCGCCTTCGGAGACGACGTCGGAGATGCAGAAGCGTCCCCTGTCCTTAAGAATCCGGTATATCTCGGAGAAGACCCCGCGTTTGTTCTCCGCGAGGTTTACCACGCAGTTAGATGTCACGACGTCGGCCGCCGAGTCCTCGACCGGCACGCCTTCGAGGAACCCCTTCCTGAACTCCACCACGTCGTAGCCGAGGTTGGAGGCCACGCGTTCGGCGGCCCTGGCGGCCTTTTCGAGCATATCGTTGGTCATGTCCACGCCCACGACGCGGCCCCCTTCACCCACGACCCGCGCGGCGATGAAACAGTCTATGCCCCCGCCGGAGCCGAGGTCCACGAGGGTATCGCCGGCGGCGAGGCCGGCGGCGAGCACGGGGCTCCCGCAGCCGTAGGATATGTCGAGCACCTCGCGCGGTATGTGGGCCACCGCGTCCTCGTCGTAGTTGGAGGCGCAGCAGAGCCGCTCCATCGGCTCGCGGGCGGCCTCGGCGTAGAACTCCCCGACATCTTCTCTCCTGGTCCTCTCCATCCCATTTCCTCCCCGGGGTGTAGTTTGCGCTGCGTTATTGAGCATACCACCGCCCGCCCCCGAGCGCAAGGCCGGGGGGGCCGGGGGGCGGCCCGGCGGAAAAATTTTTCGGGCATTTCTCCGGTCGTCCTTGACAGGAGCCACAAAAGGGACTAAAATAATCTTAAATGTCCCGATTGAAGCCTCTCCGCATCCCGCGGGGCGGCAGAGGGGCAGAGACCTTCCTTCAAACCATCCGGTTCGTCAGTAGTGTGAACTTTTCCTGTACCAACTGTCTCCGTGGCCCGTCCTCCGGCTCCTCCGGAGCGGGAGGACGGGCCTCCTGCCTGACAGGGTAAAGGCCCCTGTCCGCCGGGGATGGACACCCCGCCCCTTTCCATTATAATTAGATTGTATGAGAGGTCGCCGCCCTAGGGCATAGGTCCGCGGATGGTTTCGGCAGAGGGCCCTTTAACATCATGGCGGCCAGGGGGGTTGCATCCATGAGTGGAGACGGGAAGATACAGATAGGCACCTCGGGGTGGCATTACAGGCACTGGAAGGGGCCTTTCTACCCGGTCCATGCGAGGGCCGACGAGTTTTTGCCACTCTACGCCGAACGCTTCACGACCGTTGAGATAAACAACACCTTCTACCGGCTCCCCGATGAGAAGACATGGGAGGGGTGGCGCGAGAACGTGCCCGCGGGCTTCGTCTTCACCGTCAAGGCGAGCCGGTACATCACCCACATGAAGAAGCTGAAGGACCCGGAGGCGCCCCTGGCGGCACTCCTTGAAAGGGCGGGCCTGCTCGGGGCCCACCTCGGCCCCCTGCTCTTTCAGCTCCCCCCGGGGTGGAGGGTGAACGCGGGCCGGCTCGACGCATTTCTCGATGCCCTGCCCGGCGGCCAGAGGTACGCCTTCGAGTTCAGGGACAATTCATGGTTTACCGGGCCTGTCTACGAGGCGCTGGAGAGGGCCGGTTGCGCCTTCTGCATCTATGACCTCGGGGGCGCGCAGTCGCCGGAGGTCGTAACCGCCCGCTTCGTCTACGTCCGGCTCCACGGCCCGGACGGGCCATACAGGGGAAGCTACGACGACGCGGCGCTAAAGCGGTGGGCCGGCCGGGTAAGGCGGTGGAGGGCGGAGGGCAGGGAGGTCTTCGTCTACTTCGACAACGACGAGGCTGGCTATGCCGCCGGCGACGCCTTGAGGCTCAAGGCGATGGCCGAGGGCTGAGTCCTGCAGGTGGAAAAAACGGAAGCGCCAGGTCCGAAAGACCTAGCGCTCCCGCGCGTTTTTATTCCGGAAAAAGGCGGCCCGGCATGCTTCCGGTCAGATGCCCATCTTCCGGGCGATTACCTCAAGCTCCTTGGGCCTGCCCTCGGAGTCTATCTTCTTCTTGAGCTCATCGGGCGCGACCTTGTATCTGTTCTCCACCCTCCTCCTGTATACCGGGGCGCCGTTGTAGGCGCAGAAGGGATAGAGGTGCCCCTTGGGGTCGGGGTAGTGGATCACGCACCTTCTCACCCGCTCCACGCTGAAGTTGTAGGAGTCCATGAAGTGCATGGCCGCTACGAAGAAGTGTTTGAATCGGCGGTTATCGTCCTCCCTCTCGTTGGAGCTTATCCTCCGGAGGGTCTTGTCCTGGTAGCCCTCGAGGCTCTGGAGGAACTTGGTGAAGGTGAGCCCCTTCGGGGCCCTCTCTTCGTGGTAGTGCTTTTTGAGCTTATAGAGGACGTTGACCTTGGAGAGGAGTCCGAACTTCGAGGGCTTGACCTTCTCGGAGAGCGCTATGAGGTCCCTCAGGAAGGGCTCCATGTCGATGAACTCGCTTACGGGCTTGGCTTCACCGTCATCGCCTATGAAGAAGTACGCGCCCTGAGAGCAATGGGGGTGCAGTGTGAGCGTGTAGCGCGGCCTGCCGCTCATGGCCGTGGCGAGCCTGCTGATGGCGCTGGTAACGTGTATGGGGAACCAGTCCCTCATGGGCTCCAGCCAGCCGGTCTGCTCCTTGAGGTCGTAGGCGAGGTCCGAGAGGGTGTATCTTTTTTCCAGCCTGTGGCTCTGGCTGAACCGGCCCACGAAGGATACGGGCTGGAAGGCGACCCCGCTTATGACGTCGCTGTTCTTCACGCAGAACTTCATGATGTCGCCGACCTGGTGGTCGTTGAAGCCCTTGACGAGGGTGACCACCGGGATGACGTCCATCTTGAGCTTGCGGCAGTTCTCTATGGCCCTGAGCTTGTATTCGAGCAGCTCCTTGGAGCGCGTCTTCTTGTAGATGTCGTCGGTGACGCCATCGAACTGGAGATACAGGTTCTGGACCCCCGCCTCTTTGGAGGCCTGGGCGAACTCGAACTCGGCCATCTTTATGCCGTTCGTGTTGATCTGTATGTACTCGAAGTTCATGTCGGCGGCCTTCTTCACGATCTTGAGGAAGTCCGGCCTCACCGTGGGCTCACCCCCGGAGAACTGCACCATGTTGGCCCTCACGGGCTTCTGGTTGGCCAGTGATTCGAGTATGCCGACCACCTCCTCGAAGGGCGGCTCGTAGAGGTATCCGGCGGCGTTGGCGTTGGCGAAGCATACCGGGCAGGTGAGGTTGCACCTGTTGGTGAGATCGACTATGGGGAGCCCGCTGTGGCTGGTGTGCATGTTGCAGAGGCCGCACTGTTTGGGACAGACCGTGGCGTCCTTCAAGGGGGGGTCCTCCACCCCCTTGCCCTCGCCGAACCAGAGGCTCTCGCACCGGAGGTAGAGGTCCACGTCTCCGTAGAAGATGTCCTTGAACTCCCCGTGTTCGGCGCAGGCCTTCTTGATCCACACCTTGCCGCCGTCCTCGTAGAGCGTGGCGCCTATGACCTCCATGCACTCGGGGCAGACGGAATCGATCTCCTTGGGAAGGCCGAACTTTAACGGGGGAATGGGCGTACCGGAATAGGTAAGGTCGACTTTTCCGGCCTCGCCAGGCAGGTTGCTTTCAGTGTCGCTCGGTTTAAGCCAACGTTGGATAAGGTTCATATTCTCCCCCCTAATGCGTTTTTTAGGACAGAACGATAACAACGTCAGTCTGGATCCGGCCGGAACGTTCTACGGGGCCGTGCGGATATGTCCCAAAATTATACTAAATCTTGCAAAGCCAAGTCCATAAAATAATTAAAGAGTAGGCATTTTTTAGTCGTCCTCACAGGCCTCGTCCCCTGCTTCGCCCCCGGTAAAGGGCCGGCCCTCGGCCCCGGCGCGCCGGAAGGGTCTTCGCCTGCGACCGGTACAATTGTAACTATAGCAGAAGATTCCATCCCGTGGGGCCGGCCCTTGCTGTTGCGCTTTCGCGGACGCGGGATATAATTAGGTTAAGAATAGACAAGGAGGTGTGGTCATGGCGATACTCGGCAGGCTGGAGGATTTTTTAAAGGAGAGCGGCGTGAGCTACGAGAGCGTTACCCACCCTGAGGCCTTTACCGCCCAGGAGGTGGCGGCGGCGATGCACGTGAAGGGTAAGGACCTCGCCAAGGCCGTTATCATCAAGGCCGGGGACAGGTTGGTCATGACGGTGCTCCCGGCGAGCCGCAGGGTCGACTTCAGCAGGCTCAAGGCCGCCCTGGGGGAGAAGGAGATAAGGCTCGCCTCGGAGGATGAGTTCAAGGGCCTGTTCGAGAACTGCGAACCGGGCGGTGAGCCACCTTTCGGAAACATCTTCGGCATGGAGACCCTGGTGGACGAGTCCCTGGCCGAAGACGAGCGGATATTCTTCAACGCCGGCAACCACAGGGACGCCGTGGGCATGGGTTATGGCGATTACGTCAGGCTGGTGAGGCCCCGTGTCGCCGGGTTCGCCGCCGAGGAGTAGAAAGGACCGGAGGCCGCGCCGAGGCGCGGACAAAAGGGGCCCGGGCGACTAACCCGGGCCCCTTTTTGATTTGTCCGGCTGTGGCCCGGGCGCGCGCTGGGGATCGCCGGTGCAGCCCCCCGGTTCCGCCCTTTCCGGCCCCACGGGCCGCGAGGGCCCGATGGATTAGATAGACTTGTTTTTTTATTCATGGTATTTTTTATGACGTCCAATTTTTTCTACGTCTTCCAACTTGTAGGTACCCTGAATACGCCCGGACGCGCCGGACGGTGAGCGGAGGCGGCCGGCGGGGCCTTGCCTGTCCGGAGGACGGGTTCGGCCGGAAGGGGAGGACGAGTGCGTTTTTTTGTCGACATCGGAAGTCATGCCCTCTTTTACGTAAGAGAGATGGGCCGGATGGTCCTCTTCCTGACCAGTTTTCTCGCCTGGATCCCGAGACCGCCGCTCAGGGTAAGGCACCTTATACGGGAGATGCACTCAATCGGGACCAGGTCCCTGTTGGTGATCGTGCTGACGTCGAGCTTCACCGGCATGGTCCTGGCGCTCCAGGGCTACCACACCCTGAACCAGTACGGCTCGGAGGCCGTCCTCGGGTCGCTGGTGGCCCTGAGCCTCATTCGCGAGCTCGGCCCTGTCATGGCCGCCCTGATGGTCACGGCGCGGGCGGGTTCTGCCATGAGCGCGGAGCTCGGGATAATGAAGATAACCGAGCAGGTGGACGCCATGGACGTCCTCACGCTCAACCCGGTAAAGTACCTCGTCGTGCCCAAGATGCTCGCAGGCGTGCTGGTCCTCCCGCTCCTCGTTTCCATCTTCGACGTGGTGGGCATCTTCGGCGGCTACCTGGTGGGGGTCAGGCTCCTCGGGGTCAACGCCGGGAGCTACTTCCACCGCATGGCCATCGACGTGGACTTCGAGGACGTCTACACCGGGCTCGTCAAGTCCCTCGTCTTCGGGCTGACCCTTACCTGGGTCTGCTGCTACAAGGGCTACCACTGCGGACACGGCGCCAAGGGCGTCAGCCGCGCGACGACGGAGGCCGTGGTGCTCTCGGCCGTGCTCATACTCGTGTGGGATTATTTCATGACATCCATCCTCCTCTGAGGACCGAGGGGCATGGGGAGCGGGAGTATCGAGGGTGATAAAGGTAGTCGACCTCAAGAAGAGCTTCGGGGGCCAGGAGGTCCTGAGGGGCGTCAACCTCGAGATCCGCAAGGGTGAGACCACCGCCATCATAGGGCGGAGCGGAGGGGGCAAGACCGTGCTCCTGAAGCACCTCGTGGGGCTCCTCAAGCCGGACAGCGGAACCATCTACGTCAACGGCACGGAGATTACGTCCCTGAGGGGCAGACGCCTCGACAGGGTCAAGAGAAAGTTCGGGATGGTCTTCCAGGGCGGCGCGCTCTTCGACTCCATGACGGTCCTCGAGAACGTGCGGTTCCCCTTGAGGGAGCTTACGGACCTGAGCGAGCCGGAGATAACACGGCTCGCCCTCTCCATATTGAAGGAAACGGGCCTCGAGGGGATGGAAGGCAAGTACCCCGACGAGATCAGCGGGGGCATGGGCAAGCGGGTGGCGCTCGCCAGGTCGCTGGTCTTGAGGCCCGAGTACATGTTCTTCGATGAGCCCACCACCGGGCTCGACCCCATAGTGGTGAACGCCATACACCGGCTCATGGCCAGGTGCATGGCCGAGGTGAAGTGCACGGACGTGCTCGTGAGCCACGACATAGCCGAGGTCATGGAGATATCCGACCGCGTGGCAATGCTCCACAAGGGCGTGATAATCGCCGCGGGCACCCCTGACGAGATAAGGGGCTCGAGCGACCCGGTGGTGCGGCAGTTCCTCGCAGGAGCGGCCGAAGGGCCGATTCAATCAGGAGAGAGCGGATGAAGGACAGGACCATTGAATTCGCCGTGGGGGTCTTCGTGGTAATAGGTCTTGCGGCCATGGCCTATATCTCCATAAGCCTCGGGGACCTGGAGATATTCGCGCGCCCCTCCTACCTCGTAGAGGCGGAGTTCTCCAACACATCCGGGCTCAAGGAGGGCGCCACGGTGGAGGTGGCCGGGGTCGAGGTGGGCAGGGTGGAGTCCATAGAGCTCAAGGACTTCATGAGCACCGTGACGATGCGGATAGACCGCAAGGTGGAGCTGCCCGAGGACACGATAGCGAGCATAAGGACCCAGGGCATCATAGGGGAGAAGTTCGTAAAGCTCTCCCCCGGCGGGTCCGACCGGATGCTCGGCGATGGCGCCTACATACACGACACGGAACCGGCCATAGACATCGAGGAGCTCATAAGCAAGTATATCTTCAGCACCAAGTAGCCGGCCACTGGGTGGGCCCGGGGGGCTCTCGGGAGCCCTGTTGGAGGCGGGCGGAGGACTGTCCCGCCAGGACCGAAAAAGGTGGAGGGTGAGTCATGTTGAAACCGAAAGGGGCGGCTGCGGCCGTACTCGTTTCTCTTGCCATCCTGGTCTCTGGGGCCGCTGCCGGGGCCTCTGATGTGACTGAGGCGGTGAGGGCCACCGTCGACAGGGTCATCGAGATACTGAACGACCCGGGCCTCCAGGGTCCGGAGCACAAGGCCGAGCGCAGGGGCCGCGTGATGTCCCTCATATCCGAGAGGTTCGACTTCGAGGAGCTTTCGAGGAGGACGCTCGCCCGGCACTGGAGGAAGAGGACCGACGCCGAGAAGGAAGAGTTCGTCGGCCTCTACACAAGATTTCTCCAGGACTTCTACATGGACAGGATAGAGGACAACAGGAGGCAGAAGGTCGTGTACACCGGCGAGACGCTCAGGGGCAAGGTGGCCGAGGTCCAGACCCTCGTGGTGACCGCGAAGGGGCTCGAGGTGCCGATAAACTACAGGCTCAAGCAGGGCCCTGACGGGTGGAAGGTCTACGACGTGGTCATAGAGGGTGTGAGCCTTGTAAGGAGCTACAGGACGCAGTTTGGCGAGGTCATACAGAAGGGGTCCTACGAGGGGCTCATAAAGATGCTGAGGGAGAAGGTCGAGGGGGATTAGGGCCTCGTGGGCCCGGGCCGTCCCCTGCCGCCCGGGCGGCCGGCGGCAGCGGCCGGGCCCTTGACCTCTTCGGTCCTGCCTCGGCCGGCATGGGTGATGAGGCCGGGGATCTCGCGTTCCACCTGGGCCTTCCAGGCCGCCGCCAGCGAACCGAGCGCCGAGTTGAGCTCGCCCCGGAGCCGGAGCAGCTGGGTGACGAGGCCCGGCCTTCTGAGCACCCGTCCGAGGAGCGCCAGGGGGCGCGGCCTTCCTTCCGGGTCGAGGGTGTTCGCCAGGTGCGGGCTGATGGTCCTCGTCGCCGGGTCGCAGACCGCGCGCATGACCACAAAGGGGAGCCCCGCCTCCACGGCCGCCCTGGCTACCGCGTAGCTCTCCATGTCCACGGCCGCGGCCCCCGTCCTTTCATGGAGCCTCGCCTTGCCGTGGCCCGTGAGCACCGCCTCGTGGACGGTCACTATGGTGTCTCTTCTCGCCGGTATATTCTGGTCCTCGAGGGCCTTCAGCACTATCTCGGCCAGAAGGGCGTTGGCGTGAATGACCCCGCCCCCTTCGCCCACTCCGTCCCCCCCGCGGTCTTCCATGAGTCTCTGGCCGATGATGACGTCTCCGGGCCTTGCCCGGGGCGAGAGCCCTCCGCCTATGCCGGCCGAGATGAGCGCCCCGGCACCTTCGGCGACAAGCCAGCGCGCGGCGCCCGCGGCCTGTCCCATGCCCATGCCGGCGACACAGGTTATTATCTCACTCCCGTCGGCGAGCCTGTTGCGCTTGACCGTGTAGGGGCCTTCTTTCTTCCACCCCTGCCTTCCCGCGAGCGCCTGCCCTTCCGCCGCCAGGGCGACGATTATCCCTACTACTTCTTTCATGGCGTTCACGCTGTCAGCCGGCTCCTGGAGGCGGACGGGTCCGCCCCCGGAGGCCCTGCGCCCTCCAGGTAAGAGGGTATCTTACCGCAGCCGGGAAGTCAACGGGGCGCCCTACTTCTTGAGCTCCTCCAGGACCCTGTCCACGTCCAGCGGCAGGAGCACTATCTCGATCCTTCTGTTCTGCGCCTTGCCTTCCGGGGTCGCGTTGTCGGCCACGGGCCTGTGCTCCGAGTATCCCGCGGCGGAGAGGAGCGCGGGGTCTATCCCCACCGTGGCCTGGAGGTAGCGGACCACCGTGGTGGCTCGGGCCGTGGAGAGCTCCCAGTTGGTGGGGAACTTTTCCCGGAGCTTCACGCCTATGGGCACATCGTCCGTGTGCCCCTCCACCCGTATCTGGCGGTCGGCCACCTTCTTGACTATATCCCCCACCCTCTTCAATACGTCGAGGCCCTGGTCCTTTATCTCGGCGCTGCCCGAGTCGAAGAGTATCTTGTCGACGAAGTTCACCGAGAGCTTGTCCACCGCCTGGGTTATCTTCACGTCCCCCTGCTCTATCTCGCCCTTCATCTCCCGGACCAGGTCCTCGTAGGTCTTGCGGATGCCCGCCACCTCTCGTTCCTTTTCCGAGCTGAGCTCGCCGGCCTTGAGCTTGAGCCTTTCGACCTCCCGGTCGAGGAAGTCGTTCCTCGTCCTCAGCTCGGCCATCTCCCCTGCCCGGGCCTCGTTGGCGCCCTCGAGCCCGGCGTTCTCCTCGGTGAGGGCCTCCACCCTTGCGCCGAGCTCATCTATCCGGGCCTGTGCCGTTTCGATATCCGTTGCGGCCTTTTCCATGCTCGCCTGCCTCGCCGCGGACTCGTCCACCACGGCCCTGTAGGTCTTGGCGCTCACGCACCCGGTGGCGAAAAGGAACGTAGCGGCCGCGGCGAGCAGAAAGAGTCTCTTCATAGCGGTCTCCTCGTTAAGTTTTGAGAATATCGGTAATGGCGCGCCCCTGCCTTCGAGGGTCTTTATTTACACCACCTTGCGCGGGTTTCTATGTGACGCCGGTCACGCCGGGGGGGCACACGGCGCCGCGCGGGCCAAAGGCGGCTCTCAAGGCCCCCGGACCTCGGCAGGCCGCCTATAAAGAAGAGGGACGACGGTTCGCCGTCGTCCCTCTTCCGACCGGAGAAAGCGGGGCGTGGAGCTCGGCGCTTCGCCTTACCTCTCGACCGTTACCTTCCCGTACATCACCTTGTGGATGAAGCATATGTAGTAGTAGTCGCCGGGCTTCGTGAAACGGTGCTCCCAGCTCTGGCCGGGCTCAATCCGGGGTGAGATTATGCCGCCCTTGCCTATGCCCGAAAGGATGGACGCGAGCAGGTGGGCGTCCCTGTCGTTATTCACCCATTTGACCGCCTCGCCCTTTTTTATGATTATGTTGTCCGGCTTGAAGAAGTTCTTGACCCTATCCGTCGAGAGGGTTTCGACGACATGAACGCCGCCGGTCGGGGTCAGGCGCACCGGAGGGGTCAGCCTCGATTCGAAGGTCCTCTTCTTGACCTTCTTGAGAAGCTTCATGTCCCCGGTCACGTCAGTGTAGACCCTCGCCATCCGCTCGATGATGTAGAAGACGGCCTCCCTGTCCTCTTTGCCAGTTCCGGGCTTTAGGGCCTCGTCAAAAAGGGCGTCGATCTCCCCGGGGATCTTGCGCTTGTTCTCCTCGATGATGGACCGCATCTCCGGCTCGTCGTACCTGGAGTTGGCCTTCGAGAAGTCATCGACGATCGTGGATGCGTTGGAAAGACCGGCAAAGGCCAGGAGGAGAGCTATAGCGAAGGCCAGGGCAGGGTATGGCGTTTTTGTCCTCATTGGTTGGTCTCCCGTGGTTGGAAGTACGCCGCAAACTGGCGGAAGACGGTTCCGCGTCCGTTCTGGTAAGTAAATTATATCCGGGGCCGGTCAAAAGTCAAATCCGCGGGAGGGGCGCGTTGGTTCGGCAGGGGGGCCTGGGCCGCGATAATTCTCCGCGGCCCCGGGTTCTCGGTTATTTTACCGATTTTTTGATAGCCGGCGTGCAAAAATGGTGAAAAAAAGAAAAAAGTTAATGGAATTGGGGAAAACCGTGGAATTTGTGCCTTAAATCACGG
>JBHHVK010000055.1:0-11039 GCA_046754205.1 Thermodesulfobacteriota bacterium | reverse complement strand
AGCCTCAACCCCATCATGGTCGACGGCACCGGGATGTGCGGCGCCTGCAGGGTCACCGTCGGCGGCCAGACGAGGTTTGTATGCGTCGACGGCCCCGAGTTCGACGGCCACGAGGTGGACTTCGACGAGCTCATCCTGAGAAACCGGAGCTACCTCAAGGAGGAGAGGATCGCCATGGAGCAGTTCACCTACCATGAGGGCCCGAGATGCTACGAGGAGGGGGAGTCCTGCGATGGATCCTAAAGAGATAAAAGAACGGATGAAGATCCCCAGGCAGGCGATGCCCGAGCAGGACCCGGCCGAGAGGAAGAAGAACTTCTACGAGGTCCCCTACGGATTTTCCCCCGAGGCCGCCATGGAGGAGGCCAAGAGGTGCATCCAGTGCAAAAAGCCTCTCTGCGTGGGCGGCTGCCCGGTGAACATAGACATCCCCTGGTTCCTCCGGCTCATCGCAGAGGGCAAGTTCGTCGAGGCGGCCAGGAAGATAAAGGAGACCAACGGCCTTCCGGCGGTCTGCGGGCGCGTCTGCCCGCAGGAGGACCAGTGCGAGAAGGTCTGTGTCATAGGCAAGAAGGGCGAGCCCGTCTCCATCGGCCGGCTCGAGAAGTTCGCCGCCGACTTTGAGCGCGAGCACGGCGAGGTGGCGGTCCCGGTAATACCCAAGGGTACGGGCAAGCACGTGGCCGTCGTGGGCTCCGGCCCGGCCGGGCTCACCGTGGCCGGCGACCTCGTCAAGAAGGGCCACAGGGTGACGATCTTCGAGGCGCTCCACACCCCGGGCGGCGTGCTCGTCTACGGCATACCCGAGTTCAGGCTCCCCAAGAAGATAGTCGAGGCCGAGGTGGACTACCTCAAGCGCATGGGCGTGGAGATAAAGACCAACGCCGTCGTGGGCAAGCTCGACACCGTCGACGAGCTCCTCGAAGACGGCTACGACGCGGTCTTTATCGGCACCGGAGCGGGGCTTCCCAACTTCATGAGCATCCCCGGGGAGAACCTCATAGGCGTCTATTCGGCCAACGAGTACCTCACCAGGGTCAACCTCATGAAGAGCTACCAGTTCCCCGAGTTCGACACCCCTGTCCTTAAGGGCAGGAACGTGGCCGTTTTCGGCGCCGGCAACACGGCCATGGACGCCGCGCGCACCGCCCTCAGGCTCGGGCCCCGCACCGTGACCATCGTCTACAGGCGCTCGCGCGAGGAGATGCCGGCCCGCGCCGAGGAAATTCACCACGGCGAGGAGGAGGGCCTCATCTTCAAGCTCCTTTCCGCCCCCACGAGGTTCATCGGCGACGAGGACGGCAGGCTCTGTGCGGTCGAGTGCGTGCAGATGGAGCTCGGCGAGCCGGATGAATCGGGCCGCAGGAGGCCCGTCGTCATAGAGGGTTCGGAGTTCGAGATAGAGGCGGACGTCGCCATAATATCCATAGGCAACGGCGCCAACCCGCTTATCCAGCAGACCACCCCGGACCTCAAGGTCAACAGGTGGGGCAACATCACCATCGACACCGACACCGGGAGGACGAGCAAGCAGGGCGTCTTCTCCGGCGGCGACATCGTAAGGGGGGGGGCCACGGTCATACTCGCCATGGGAGACGGCCGGAGGGCCGCCGACTCCATGGACGAGTACCTCACCACCGGCGAGTGGTAGGGGCGAGGCCGATGGACCCGTACCTTTCGGTATGAAGGCAAGGCTGAACCCGGGCGTCCCATGGGGCCCGGGTTTTTCATTTCTCGGTGAAGGGGGACGAACCACGGCCCATGGCTCATAGGCTGAAGATACTCTTAGTATGCGTGGGCAACATGTGCCGCTCCCAGATGGCCGAGGGCTTCGCGAGGCGCTACGGGGGCGGGCGCGTGGAGGCTCGGAGCGCCGGTACGGCCGCAACGGGCATGGTCTACCCGCTGACGGTTGAGGCAATGAGAGAGGTCGGGATAGACATATCCGGCCAGACCTCCGACCAGCTCACCGACGAGATGCTCGATTGGGCGGACCTGGTCGTCACCCTCGGCTGTTGCCGGGCCGACGACCTCTGCCCCGTCGCCTTCAGGGGCGAGAAGCTGGACTGGGACGTGGAAGACCCCGTTGGTATGCCCATGGAGGTGATGCGCGGTGTGAGGGACCGCATAGGCCGGTTGGTAAGGGAGCTTATCGATGACAAGGAAAAGACAGGCGGCAAGGATACTCGTAGTTGACGACGAGGAGGATATACTTAACCTCCTCGAATTCAACCTCACCCGCGCCGGGTTCGAGTGCATAAAGGCCACCGACGGCCCCGAGGCGCTCGTGCTCGCCTCCGCGGAAAGGCCGACGCTCGTGCTCCTCGACATCATGCTACCGAACATGGAGGGCACCGAGGTCCTCAGGCGCCTCAAGGGGGACGCCGCCACCCGCGGCATCCCGGTCGTGATGCTCACCGCCAAGGGCGAGGAGGTGGACAAGATCGTCGGCTTCGAGCTCGGGGCCGAGGACTACATAACCAAGCCCTTCAGCCCCAGGGAGCTGGTCCTTCGCGTCAAGGCCGTGCTGAAGAGGGCCTCAGAGGCAGCGGAGGCCGGCGCCGCCGGCGCCGGGGTGATGAGCGCGGGGCCCATCAGGCTCGACACCGAACGCCACCGGGTCACCGTGGACGGGGCGGTGGTGGAGTTCTCGAATATCGAGTTCAGGCTGCTTGCGGCGCTCATGGGCTCGCGGGGGAGGGTCCTGACCCGCGACGTCCTCCTTGACAGCGTCTGGGGCCATGACTGTTTTGTTACTCCCAGGACCGTGGACACGCACGTCAGGAGGGTCAGGGCCAAGCTCGGCCCCGCCGCCGAGTACGTGGAGACCGTCCGCGGGGTGGGGTACCGTTTCGGGGAGTAGCCCCCGGGGAGGTCTTGCATATGGAGAAGGACACCATACTCGACGCCATCGCCGCGAAGATGCGGACCGGCGTGCTCGTAGTGGACGCCGGCGGGCGGGTCATCTACGCAAACCCCTTTCTGTTGAAGTCCTTCCCGGCCTCCGACGGCATAACCGGCCACCCCGTGGACGAGATGATCCACAACGCCGAGCTCCTTGAGACGATAAAGCGCTGCGTGGGAGACCCCTGCGCCTCGGCCGGAGACATCGAGTACTCCGAGGCGGGGAGGTCCTTCAAGGTCGAGATAAACCGCGTGACCGGGGACGGCGAGACGAACCTCCTCGTTTTCCTCCGTGACATAACCGAGGAGAAGAGGGTTGAGACCATAAAGAAGGACTTCGTGGCGAACCTTTCGCACGAGCTCCGGACCCCCCTGGCGTCCATCAAGGGCTACTCGGAGACCCTCCTTGACGGCGGGGTGGAGGACGTGGGGACCCGCAGGGACTTTCTCCGCGTCATAGACCGCCACGCTACCCGCATGAGCCGCCTCATAGACGACCTCCTGATACTGTCGCGCCTTGAGAGCCAGGAGGAGCCGGCGCCCGCCGGCTCGGTGGACCTCGGCGAGCTCATCGCCGCCGTGGCCGCCGGAGTTGAAAAGCAGGCCTCTGACAAGAATATCGACGTCACTACAGACGTGCCCGACGACCTTCCGGCCGTTGCCGGCGACAAGGACCGCGTCGAGCAGGTGGTGGTGAACCTCCTCGACAACGCCATAAAGTACACCCCCGGAGGCGGCAGCGTCGTCGTCAGCGCCGCGAGCGCCGGGGGCGAGGTCCGCGTGGACGTGCTGGACACGGGCATCGGCATACCCGCCGGGGACATCCCCCGCATATTCGAGAGGTTCTACCGCGTGGACAAGGCGCGGAGCCGGGAGCTCGGCGGCACGGGCCTCGGGCTCGCCATCGTAAAGCACATCGTCCAGGGCCTCGACGGAAAGCTCTCGGTCGAGAGCGAACCGGGCAAGGGCTCGCGGTTCAGCTTTACGCTCAAGAAGAGCGGGTGAGGGGGATTATATTAAAGATTGTCGGGTTTCGCTTCGCTTAACCCGAATTACGTAACTACGTAACTATGGGGTTCTTTCGTAGCAATGCAGTCGGGTATGGTGGGCACCGCCCACCATAACAGGTGTAAAAACCTGAAGAGAACGGCGGGCAATGCCCGCCCTACAGGTGTAAAATGGAGTTCTCGCGGGTTCAGGTTTTCAACCTGAACCCTTTTTTCATTTTGGCACAGGCGGCTCAGATATTCCCCCTCCCCCTTGACGGGGGAGGGCTGGGGTGGGGGTGATGGGGAATCGGTTAATTCCCCCTCTGTCCCCTCCCACCGGGGGAGGGGAGGCTGTGCCGAGAGATTGCTTCGGCCCTCCGGCCCTCGCAATGACGGCTCGGGGGGCGGAGGGGCTTCCCCGCCCGCCGACGGCCCCTTTCCCTATATTCAACCGGCACCTTCCTGCAAGCGGCCTGAATTTTCCCGGTTAAAATTGCCCCTTTCCCTTCACCCGCCAGGTTGTGTTATAATACGCCGGATTATCCTGATCTTCTCCAGTCCTCTAAAGGCCGCCCGATATGACGAAACCTGTAATCGAGGTCTCAGGCCTCGTAAAGAGATATAACGGCCTCGAGGCCGTTCGAAAGGTCTCCTTCGACGTCGCCGAGGGCGAGACATTCGGCTTCCTCGGCCCCAACGGCGCGGGTAAGACGACGACCATAAACATACTCTGCACGCTGCTTAACTTCGACTCCGGCACGGCCCTTGTAAACGGCTTCGACTGCCGACGGGACTCCGCGCGCGTGCGCTCGTCCATCGGGCTCGTCTTCCAGGAGGTGACGCTCGACAACGAGCTTACGGCCTATGAGAATCTGAAGTTCCACTGCTACATGTACAACATGGACCGCAGGACCACGGAGCGGAGGATAGAGGAAATACTCGACGTGGTGGGGCTCACCGAAAGGGGCGGCGACACGGTAAAGAAGTTCTCCGGCGGGATGAAACGGAGGCTCGAGATAGCCCGGGGGCTCCTGCACAGGCCGAGGGTGCTCTTCCTCGACGAGCCTACCCTCGGGCTCGATCCCCAGACCAGGAGCCACGTCTGGGAGTTCATAGAGAAATTGAAAAGGGCCGAGGGCAACACCATCTTCATGACCACCCACTACATGGAGGAGGCCGAGACCTGCGACCGCATAGCCATCATAGACCACGGTGAGATAATCGCCTGCGCGAGCCCGGCCGGGCTCAAGGGCTCTCTCAAGGGTGATACGATATACCTGAAGACAGGGGACGACGACCTCGCCGCCCGGGAGGTCGCCGGGAAGTTCGGCTTAGAGGCCAGAAGGCTCGAGGCCGGGGGGCTCGCGCTCCTCGTGGAAAACGGCGACAGGTTCATCCCCAGGCTCTTCAGCGCGCTCTCCACCGGCGTGGCCTCGGTGAATCTGAAGAAGCCGAGCCTCGAGGACGTCTTCATACACCTCACGGGCCGCGAGATACGCGAGGACCGGCGCGGAGAAGACGCGCACCGAAAGAGGAGGCGTTAGGCCGGGGCGGCGAGTCCCCGGCCATATCCTGACATGATCCTTTCCTACAAGGCGATATACGTAATAGTCCTCCGCGAGTTCAAGAGGTTCCTCCGCCAGAAGGGCCGGGTCCTGGTGGCCTTCGCAAGGCCGCTCATATGGCTCTTCATCGTGGGCTCGGGCTTTACCCGGATCATAGACGTATCGGCCGGCACGGAGTACATCCAGTTCATTCTGCCGGGCATCGTCGGCATGACGATACTCTTCAGCTCCATCTTCTCCACCATCTCCGTGGTCTGGGACCGGGAGTTCGGGTTCCTGAGGGAGATGCTCGTGGCCCCGGTCTCAAGGCTCACCATAGTCTTCGGAAAGATAATCTCCGGCACGGCGCTCTCGGTCCTTCAGGGCGCGGGCGTCATACTCGTGGCCCCGCTCCTCGGCCTCCATGTCGGTCCCCTGGACTACCTCCTCATGATTCTGCTCATGTCGGTGATGGCCGTGGCCATAACGTCGCTGGGGCTCTTCGTGGCGAGCTTTCTCACTTCCCTCGAGGGGTTCAACGTGATAATGAACTTCATAGTGCTCCCCATGTTCTTTCTGAGCGGAGCGCTGTACCCGGTGGGGGCGCTCCCGGCGCCGCTTCGCATGGTCACCTTCATAAACCCCCTTGCCTACGGGGTGGACGCATTCAAGCACGTGCTCCTCTCCGACCGGGGGAGGCTCTCCGCCGAGCTCCCCCTTTACGCGGACGTAATCTTCATCGTCGTCTTTTCGGTTATAATGATAGCCGCCTCGTCATACGTCTTCGAGAGACGCAAATAGGGAGCCCGGGACCATGGCCCTCTACGTCGTGGCCACACCCATAGGAAACCTCGAGGACATCACGCTCCGGGCCGTGAAGGTCTTAGGCGAGGTCTCCCTTATCGCGGCCGAGGACACGAGGCGGACGAAGAAGCTATTGACCCACTACGGGATAAAGACCCCTCAGGTGAGCTACCACGAGCACAACGAGAGGACGAGGGCCCCGATGATAGTGGAGAGGCTCAAGAGGGGCGAGGACGTGGCCCTCGTCTCCGACGCCGGCACCCCGGGCATATCGGACCCGGGCTACAGGCTCGTGCGCCTCGCCTCGGAGGAGTCCGTCCCCGTGGTGGCGGTGCCAGGCCCTTCGGCCGTGGCCGCTGCGATGAGCGTGGCCGGGCTGCCCACGGACGAGTTCACCTTCAAGGGGTTCGTGCCCCAGTCGGCCAGGGCGCGCAGGAAGTTCTTCCTGACCCTGAGGGGGAGGGCCCGCACCTGCGTCATGTACGAGTCGCCGAAAAGGCTCGTAGCCACCCTCGAGTGCATGCTCGACGTCCTCGGAGACGTGGAGGTGGCCGTCGCCAGGGAGATGACCAAGGTCCACGAGGAGGTCGTGAGGGCAAGGGTGGCCGGTGCGCTGGAGAGGTTCAGGCAGGCCGCGCCGAGGGGCGAGATAACCCTCGTGGTAAGGGTCCCGGAAGAGGCATCGGCCGCGGGAGACCCGGCCGAGGAGATGGAAAGGCTGCTCGGGGAGGGCCTGAGCCTCAAGGAGGTGGCCGGGGCCGTGGCCGACCTCTTCGGGATGTCCGGAAGCGACGCCTACAGGGAGGCCCTGAAGGTGAGGAAGAGACTGCGGGACTTATGATCTTAACGGCGTGTCATGGGACGGTGAGGCGATGAAAAAGTTCGTGCTCGGTTTTCTTCTGGGCGTGCTCGCCCTGGCGCTCTTTGTCTACTACGGTGGAGGTGACTACCTCAAGGCCGCTGGGTCGAGGACCGAGGAGGCGGGAAAGGCGCTCAAGGGCTACGAGAAGAAGATGAAGAGGTCCATCGAGGGGGTCAGGGAGAAGGCCGGGGAGACGGTGGAGAGGACGAAGGAGAAGGTTCAGGGGACGCGGGAGAAGGCGAGGGAGCTGGTCCCCTGAGGGGGAAGCTTACTGCCCGGCCCTGACCTTGAAGGGGAAGAAGATGTCGAGGGGCTCCGTGCCGACGTAGAGGTCCCTTATCCCCAGCGAGGCCTTCGAGCTCTTCGGCTCTATGGGGCTGAAGACAAGGAGCCTCGAAGATCTCTTTCCGGGCATTATCATCACGTCGAGGTCGTAGAACTTCCCCTTTATCTTCGACATGACGTCGCCCGTGGCCCCGCCGCCGGCGGAGCCGGCGATCTGATAGAGGTCGGTGTAGTCAAGGGGCCTGCCGTAGTCGAGGCGGTTGGTCTTGAGCACCGCGTGGGAGGGTTTGAAGATTACCCGCACCTTGGAGAGGTTCTCCACGTCCACCCTTATGAGCAGGTAGCCCCGTTCCGAGAGCGTCCTGAAGAAGGCCGGGGTCTCGGGGCCAGGGCTCATTTCGTGGCGGGCCTTCAGGCTTACGAGGGCGTTTGTGAAGGCGATATCCTCCCCCTCCGAGGAATATCCCTCCGGGGGGGCGGAGAAGGCCGGGTGAAGGCCCGGCGGCCCATCCGGCCGGTGCGCGCATCCCGAGGCGAGGACCAGGGCGGCGACGATGGCAAACCCCCATGGGGTACGGCGGCCTCTGAGTCCTAATCCTTCCACTATGCCCTTCCGTTGTCTTGATCGCATCAGGCCCGGGCGGCGTGGGCGGCGAGCCCTTCGGGCAGGGGCCGCTTCACAGGGTCGCGGCGAAGCCGTCGAACTCGTCCCTGAAGGCCTCCCAGCCCACCGCCACGTGGTCGACCCTTGCCATGGGAGGCCCCTCGTGGCACCATTCGATGACCTTTTTTACCCGCTCCTCGTCGCCTTCGACCAGCGCCTCCACGGTGCCGTCGGGGTTGTTCCTTACCCAGCCCTTGACCCCGAGGTCCCTGGCCACCTCCACGGTGGCGGCCCTGAAGCATACCCCCTGGACGATGCCGGATATCCTGAGGCGCGCCCGCGTCTTTCCCATGGAGGAAAATTACCACAAAACCATCCCCGGCGCAACAGCCCGGTGGATAAGGTTTGCTGGCAAAAACCCCGTCAAAGGTTTATCATGTGGCCATGACAGAAGCCAGGGTAGCGAGAGTCGAGATAACCATAATCGGGGGCGGGCTCGCCGGATGCGAGGCGGCCTGGCAGGCCGCGAGGCTCGGCCACAGGGCCGTGGTCCGCGAGATGAAGCCCGAGAAGTACTCGCCCGCCCACTCCATCCCCACCCTCGCCGAGCTCGTATGCAGCAACTCGCTTAAGGCCACGGGGCTCGATACGTCCTCAGGGCTCCTCAAGGAGGAGATGAGGCTCCTCGATTCCCTCGTGGTCCGCGCGGCCGAGGCGACGGCGGTCCCGGCGGGAAGCGCCCTCGCCGTCGATAGAAGGGCCTTCAGCGAGTTCATCACGGACGAGCTCGCCCGCGCCGGGGTAGAGGTCAGGTCCGGCGAGGTCACGGAGCTCCCCGCCGGGCGCCCCCTGATCGTCGCCACCGGGCCGCTTACGAGCGACGCCTTCGCCGAAAACCTCCTCGCCGCCCTCGGCTCGAAGAGGCTCTTTTTCTACGACGCCGTGGCGCCGATAGTGTATCGCGACTCCATCGACATGACCAGGGCGTTCATGGCATCGCGTTACGGCAGGGGGGGGGACGACTACATCAACTGCCCGCTCGATCACGACGGTTACGAAAGTTTTGTAGAAAATCTTCTCGCCGCCGATACCGTAAGGGAGAAGGGGTTCGAGCGGATACCCTGCTTCGAGGGCTGCATGCCCATAGAGGAGCTCGCCGGCAGGGGCCCCATGACGCTCGCCTTCGGGCCTATGAAGCCCGTGGGGCTCACGGACCCCGCCACCGGCGCCAGACCCTTCGCCGTGGCGCAATTGAGGCGCGAAAACCTGGCGGGCACCCTCTACAACATGGTGGGCTTCCAGACCCGCCTTAGCTACCCGGAGCAGAAAAGGGTCTTCCGCATGATACCCGGGCTCGAAGGGGCCGAGTTCGCAAGGCTCGGCAAGATCCACCGGAACACCTATCTCGACTCCCCGGGGCTCATCGAAAGGACCCTCGCCCTCGTCCGGGACCCGGCCCTCTTCTTCGCCGGACAGATAACCGGCGTCGAGGGCTACTGCGAGTCCTCGGTCACGGGGATACTGGCCGGCATCAACGCCGTAAGGGTGGCCCTGGGGCTAGAGCCTTCGGCCCCGCCCCCCTCTACCATGACGGGCGCGCTCGTGGAGTACATAAGCACAGAGGCGCCCGGCGGCTCTGGCCGAGCCGCCGGGTTCCAGCCGATGAACGCCAACTTCGGCCTGCTCCCGCCTCTCGACCCGGCCTCCGAGGAGGCGCTGAAGGGCGCTCGTGGCCGGGAGAAGAGGAAGGCCCGTAAGAGGCTCCTCTCCGAGAGGGCCGTCGCCGACCTCGTACAGTGGCGGAAGGATAGTCTTGCAACCCTGTTATGAATTTGGTATAGATACTGCGATATGGAAAAGAGAAGACAGGTGCTCAGGCTCTCACTGAAGGACGAAGACGACGGCATAAGGGGGCTCGCCGCCGAGGCCCTCGAAAAGCTCGAGACGAGGCAGAGGCTCGGCCGTCTCGCCGAGAAGATATCCTCCGGTGTGATGCTCGAAAAGATAAGGGCCATCTACGCGATCTCTGACCTCAAGGGTCCCGAGGTCTTCGATATGGTCACCAGGGCCGCCAAGGACGACTCCGAGGACGTCCGGGCCGCGGCGATAAGGGTCCTCGGAAGGACCGGCGACTACAACGCCCTCAGCGTCCTGGTGGAGGCGCTCGGGGACTCGAGCCCCATGGTCGCCCGCACGGCCGTGGAGGCGCTCGGCAACTACAACGACCCCAGGCTCCTCAGGCCGCTCATGCAGGCGCTCAAGAACAAGGACGCCGGCGTGATCGAACGCGCCCTCGAGGTCATCGGAAAGATCGGGGACAAAAGGGCGGAAGAGGCGATGCTCTACTTCGCCGTCAAGGGGAACCGCAGGATGAGGGAGCTCGCCATAAAGGCCCTCGGCGAGATGGACGCATAAATCCCAGGATGGATATCCGGGGGAACCTTTCTGCAGAAAGGTTCCCCCGGACCCCCTTCAAAGACTCTTGGTCTTGACAAGAATGGCCCCCTTTTAGGGGGCCATTCTTGTCAACAGTAAAAGTTTTTGGAGAGAGTTTGAGAGAACCTTTTTACAAAAAGGTTCTCTCAGGATTTGCATCCCGGGGTTTATGCCTTCGGGTCAGGCGGCGGAGGACTCTTTTTCGAAGAAGGCCTCTATGTTGATGTCCGTGGTCGCCGGGTTGACGAGTGCGGTAATCCGCCGGTCCCTTTCCACCTCGCTCGAAAGGTCGACGTCGAAGGGTTCGTCCTGGGCGTTGCCGTCTTTGTCGAAGAGCACCTTTACCGTGGGCGAGTCCGGCGTCTCGGCGTCCACCCTGGTCACCATGCAGACCTCGTTGGTTGTGAGCCTTACCATGGTCCCTACTGGGTAGACGCCTATCATGTTGATGAAGCTCTTGAGGGTCTCGGGGTTGAAGTGGCGTCCCGAGAAGTTGTTCATGACCTTTATCGCCTCGGCGGGGTTATGGGGCTGCTGGTAGACCCGGAGGGTCGTGAGCGCGTCATAGGCGTCGCAGATGGTCAGTATCTGGCTGTAGGGGTGGAGCGTGC
>JBHHVK010000054.1:0-11265 GCA_046754205.1 Thermodesulfobacteriota bacterium | reverse complement strand
GCCCCCGTAGCTCAGCAGGATAGAGCAACGGATTCCTAATCCGTGTGTCGGACGTTCGAATCGTCTCGGGGGCGCCAGATTAAAAGGGGTTACGCGTTCGCGCGTAACCCCTTTTTGCTTCCCGCCCCTTCCCTCCGACCACCATTTTCCCCCGTCCCCGGCCACCTCCTTACCCTTGTCTCAGGCGCGGCCGTTTGATGAAAAACGCCGGATATGCTACAATCAAAGAGGAAATACCGTATATACTCAAGGGGATATGCAGACCATGATCATGATAAGGAAGATACTCTTCTATTCCATCGCCGCCCTGCTCTTGACCGTCCCGGCCTACGCCGGGACGTGCAAGGAGCACGTGGTCCTTTGCGGCGTAGAGGAGATAATCGCGAAGAAAGGCTTCTCGAAGGACGAGGCCGCGGACTACCGTATAAAGCTCTGGTCCGCCACGTCGCGCGTCGTCGCAACCGTTCCGCCCGGCACGCAGGGGAGGCTGCTCAGACGGGCCCGGGGCCATTACAAGATAAGGGCCCCGAGGGACCTGGGCGGCGCCGCCGGCTGGGTCGACGGCAAGAACGTCAAGGACACCCTCTGGCTCGACACGAAGACCCTCGAGAGGTGCTCGCCCTGACCCCGCCTCCGCCCCCCCGGCGCCTTTACCCCGCCGTCCCGCCCGCTTACCTGGCCCTGGCGTCCACCCCGGACGCGAGAGTTCCGCCCCCCGTCGGCGCCCCGGGTTGACAGCCGCCCGCACCGGAGGTACAATTGCAACTATCCATCTGCTGCATTGCGTACAATAACCTCAGGCGGTGACTATTCCCATGTTGCGTTTTGAGAAGATTCCGCTTCTGCTCCTTGCGTTGTTCGTCCTCTTTGCCCCGGCCCAGGCAATCTCCGCCGAGGGGAAGGCCGTCAAGAAAACTCCGGAGGCGGTGATCGAGGGTTTCGTAACGGGGCTTGTCGAGCAGGCAGCCGGCCCCGGCGTCTCGCCCGAAACAAAGGAGGCGCTCCTTGAGCGGGCCCTGAGGTTCGCCGAGACATACGGCATGATAGAGGACGACGACGCCCTTCTCAAAAAGACGGAGAAGGCCATCCTGACCCTGCCCGGCACGTCCATATCCGGTGACGAGCAGATTATAAAGGACTTCCAGGAGATCATGCTCCACGGCAGAAGGCTGCCGGACGACCCGACCATGGGAAAGGTCAAGAAGAGGGTCGAGGAGCTGGTCTACGGACTCATAGACAGGGCCTTTGAGCCGGGCACCTCAAAGGACGAAGAAAAGGGGCTCCTTGACGCGGCCAGGGACTTCGCCGAGGCCTACAGCGGCAAGACGGGCGACGAGGCCTTCTACCGGGCGATAGAGCACTCCATACGCACCTTGCCCTACCGGGCCATCTCGAGCGACGGGGCGATAATAAAGGCGTTCCAGAAGGCCATGCGCCACGACAACAGGCTGGCCATGGAGTTCCTCGTAAAGAAGGTCGAACCGAGGATAGAGCCCTTCGTGCAGGAGATTATCGCCAGGGCCCTCGACCCTTCCGCGGCTCCGGAGGAAAAGGACAGGCTCCTCAAGACGGCCATGAACTTCGCGAAGACCTTCGGCAGGATCACCGGAGACCAGGCCTTTCACAGGGTGATCCACCGCAAGACCTTCACGGCGCGCCTCTCAGAGCCTCTCCTGACCGAGCCGGGGCAGGGGGTCCACATCATCGTCGCCCCCAGGGCTTCCGAGACGGTCAAAAACGTCTTCCGTCCTGACAACATCGTCATACGCGCAGGCGAGACCGTCCGCTGGGTAAACAAGGACGAGATTATCCATGTCATCGGCACATTGGACTTTCTCAGCGACGGACACTTCTTCGAGCCCCGCATCGGCCCGCTCGGCTCATTCGAGCACACCTTCCGGCGTCCGGGCGAGTACTACTACATCTGCTTCATCCACAACTCCATGATAGGCAAGATTACGGTGAAGAAGTAATCGGCCGCCCCCGGTGGCCCGCTCAGGCGAGAGATATTCTGCTTACACGGCTTGTCAGGTATATGGTGTAAGTCAACAGAATGCTTGATGTTTAAGAGGTAAGATTTTAACCGTACCTGCGCGGCGCGCATGCCGCGCCCAGGTGGACGCCAACCAGGAAGAGGCCGCCTTTCGGGCGGCCTCTTTTTTTATGACGTCTTTTGTGACCGCTGGGGGTCCCCGTCCACCGGGCCCTTAAAGGGGCCCCCCTCGAAGAGGCATTGGCCGCCGTACTGGACGGGACAGTCCGTGGGGTGCTCCATGTCTGTTCCGCTCTCCGGGTGGAAGCACGCCCAGGTGACCATGCCCTCGTAATCGTAGTAGGCCTCCATCTCTCCAAGGTAGTAGCATTCCATGCTGTGACGATCTCCCCGAACACGGCCCGCCCGCCTGCGGCCGCTGAAGGCGCTTAACCCCCGTAGAATATGAGCCAGGCGAAGAGCCCGAGGAGCATCCCTATGACGACCCTCAGGACCCAGGCCGGGTTGAACTTTGAAGGGCCGGCCCCGCAGTGGGGGCAGTGCGTGGCGTCGGGGTGGACCTTCTCGCCGCATTTGTAGCAGACCTTGGGCTGGACGTATGCCTTCCGGCCCTTTCCTTCGTCCTTTTCCCCGTCGGTGGATTGCTTCTCCATGGATTCCCTTCCGCCTCAGTTCGTAGTTTTTTAATATATACCACAACCGGGGCCTTTTTTCCATGCCCTTGAAGGCGCCTCCCCGCACGGCTTCTTTTGTACGGTCCACGCCCGGAGGGGGGCGGAGGGGGCGCGGCCGTGCATCTTGCCTTAAAGCCGGGACGGTTGGGTACCGATATGTGACGTAGACGATTACAAAAAAACGCGAATCAAGAAGGAGGTGCCACATGAAGGTGAAGAGGATGGTCCTGTTCGTACTTGTGCTTTTAAGTCTCGCCCTGCCCATCGTCGGGTGCACCGGCACGGACGGCTCCGGCGCCACGGTGAGCGGCAGCGGCAAATAAACGGAGGTCGCATGATGTCATACAAAGGGTTTTACAGTGTCTTCGCAGCGATAGCCGCGCTGCTCTTCACCTTCGCCTTTGCGCCTTCCTCGGAGGCCCTCACTTCAGGCGCGGCGTATACGGTAACGGTCGACAGGATCAATTCCACCGGGACGACCACCTCGCTGGGCCAGTCCGCCTCGGCAACGGCGGATTCCGGCGGGAAGATATCCTTCACCCTGACGGGCATCCCCGACAACTCGACATGCAACTTCCTCGTGCTCAAGGTCAAGGACGGCACCGGCACGGTCGTCAAGAAATCCATCGTCCCCTGTCCCGACTCCGGGGGCACGCTCCCGGCCGGGATATCCAACATAACCGAGAGCCAGACCGACGCCCTGTTGGCCGCCTTCGCGGCCGCCGGCACGGACGACCCCATACTCGCGGTATTCGGCTTCGCCATCGTCAGGTCCGAGGGCATCACCGCCCCGGAGCTCGTCTTCATGGCGACCCTCGCGAATCAGGGGATAAACGGCACCAGCGGTTTCGTCGAGTACCTCACCTCGAACGGCGTCAGCACGACACAGCTCGCCGCGTACCGCTCGAGCATCGTCTCCAGGCTCGCCGATGCGAGCTCCGGGTACTCGAAGCTCTTCAAGGACTCCGTAGAGGCCGCAACCACCGCTGCCGAGCTTGACAAGAGAGGGGAGGCAGCCGCCCTCCTTCTGAACATACTGGTAAAGGCGGCGACCACCGCGGGCTTCCCGCAGGACAGGGTCCTCGAGGCCTTCAACGCCATGGGGGCCATAGTGGTGCCGCTGATGAACCAGGGGGTCACGAACGGCAATCTCACCGGCGCCACCGCGCAGATGATCAACTCGTCCATAGGCGGGGGCATAACCAAGCTCAACGCGGAGAAGGGGATAGAGAAATACTCCAACGCCCTCTCA
This sequence comes from Thermodesulfobacteriota bacterium, assembly GCA_046754205.1. Taxonomy (GTDB): domain Bacteria; phylum Desulfobacterota; class GWC2-55-46; order GWC2-55-46; family JBHHVK01; genus JBHHVK01. The sequence continues at coordinate 7,346 of JBHHVK010000054.1, read as the reverse complement.
GTCCTCGGGGCCAGCTCCGCCGACCTCCTCCTCTACCAGAACGCCGCCGCCGCACTTTCCACTACGATGATAACCGCCTTCCGGACCTTCGAGGCGGTCTTTACCGGTTCCGAGACGCAGACCGACATCCAGAATGCCCAGACTGTCCTCGATGCGACGATGCAGAGCGCCTTCAACACCTTCATGACAGCAACGGCCGCATCCAACGCACGCATCACCACCATGATAGCGTCCATAGACTCCGCCCTCGGGAGCTCGTCCGGGCTCACCTCGAGCGACTTCAAGTTCTACAAGTCGGGCGGCACCTCCGTCAACTGGCCCGTCACTATGGTCATTCCCACGGACTGGGTGTCGAGCTTACTCAGCGCCGGAGGCAGCCTCGCCTACACCCGTGACACCACGACCATACCCACGGCCATGACCTGGCTCGGGACCTGCTCGGTGAGCGGCTTCTTCGACCAGTCTTCCTGCCAGTCGAACAGCGGGACGTGGACGCCCGGGAGAACGGACTTCGTCGGGGGCGGGACCCCGGCCTCCTACGCGGCAATACTCGGCATCCAGGAGGACGTCATGATACTCGAGTTCGCACGCTGGAACGCCCAGGCCGGGGCAGGCTCGAGCATGAGCGCTCAGATGACCCTCGAGAAGAACTTCGCCACCTCCATGGCGGGCCTCTCGGGAAACATCTCGGGGACTACGGACGGCAGCACGGCCGTAACGAGCGCGCAGAAGTCAGCCCTCGTGACCCTCATGCAGTCGCCCCAGTTCTGAGTACCCCGGGGCTGCTTCGAGGATATCGAGTCCGCGGTGGATATCAACCCCTGACCGGGACGGGCCCGGTCGGAGGGTTTTTGTCATTCCCCCGCAGGCCGATTGTGCTATAATCGTCGTAAACAGACATTCGGGAGGGACGACTATGGCTGTCCAGGCTTACATCTTCATTGAATGCGAGCACGCTAAACTGAAAGACGTCTATAACGCCCTTATCAAGGTCGGCGGCGTCAGGGACGCCAAGATCGTGACCGGCTCCTACGATATCATCGCCTTTGTCGAGGCCTCGAACTTCAAGGTCCTCGGCGAAGTGGTGATGAGCAAGATTCAGTCCATAGAACACGTGAACAGGACGGTCACGAACGTGATTATCGACTGACCCCGCGCCCGCGCCTGCCCCCCCTGAAGCCCGACCCTGAAGGCCGCGTATTCCATTCAGTGCATACCCTTCTCCCGCCGCCGGTATCGCGGGCGTTCCGCACGGCCCCTGGGTCATACGCGCACTGTGCGCTGAATCACTTCCTCTTTCCCCCGACTTATGTAAATATTATAAAGTTTCTAATGGAGAGGGACGATGCTCTTCCGCAAGAAAAAGGCATACTGCAGAAACACGGCCCTCGAGGCCGCCGCGGCGGCGCGCGCCCGGGGAAAGAGCAAGAAGGCCATAGCCGAGTACATGAAGGTCCTCTGCGTCGACCCCGCCGACCACGCCGTCCACGGCAAGGTCGCCCCGCTCCTTGCCGCCAGCGGCGGCCATGACGAGGCGTGGAAGAGCTTCCAGGCCGCCGCCGAAGGGTACATAAAAGAGGGTTTCCACGAAAAGGCCGTCGGGGTCTATACGCAGGCCGCGAGACTCATGCCGAAGAGGATAGAGGTCTGGGAGGCCATCGCGGGCCTCCAGATGGAGAGGAACCTCAGGGCGGACGCCGTGAACACGCTCTTCAAGGCGCACCGCTGCTTCACGGGCCGAAAGACCAGGGACACGGCCATAGGGCTCCTGAGAAAGGCCTTCGCCATCGCCCCCTGGCACTTCGAGGTCACTTATGAGCTCGCAAGGCTCCTTGCGAGGGCCGGAAACAAGGAAGAGGCCCTGAGGTTCTACGAAGGGCTCGCAGCCAGGTCCAGGGGCATGCACCTGAGGCGCATAAGGAGCGCCATCATGAAGCTCTCCCCCTCGCCGGTAACGGCGTGGAGGTGGCTCAGGGCCGCCTTCTCCGGCGTCTGATACCACCGCGAACACCCCCCCTGCGTCACTCTTTCCCACTCGATATCCCCGAATTTAGGCCGATGGGGCAATTATCTATTGACCTCTCCCCCCTCCTTCAGTATACTTTATTCACTGAAACCTTTTATTTCAGCCAGCCTTCGGAAAACCTCATCATAGTCGTCCGCGCTTGCCGGGCCATATGCCATCAGGTATTCACACTTCCTTGATACCCAACCAGACAACACAGGGTTTTTGAACGTGGCTGAAGACGCTTCGTATAACAGGGAAGGGGGCGATAGCGTGATTACGCAAGATTCAAGGAATATCCTGATCGCGGACGACAGTCTCTTTTTCAGGACGAAACTGAGCGACATCCTCGTCGAGGCCGGCCACAAGGTCAGGTTCGCCAGGAACGGCCACGAGGTCCTCGAAGAGCTGGGCATAGACTCGAAGAACACGGACCTCCTCATACTCGACATCCAGATGCCCGGGATGGACGGCTTCGAGGTCCTCGAATGGATGAATACGAGGGGGCTCATGGCAGAGGTCCCCGTGCTCGTGGTGACGAGCGTATACGAGCCCACGGAGGTGCTCGAAAGGCTCAAGAGGTTCGGCGCCGCCGGGCTCGTGACCAAGGGGTTCCCCCCGGAGCAGCTCATATTCAGGGTCAACAGGGCGCTTTATCCCGACAAGGTCGCGCATGGCGCAAGGGCCAAGAACAGCAGGGTCGCGGTCTCCATGCCCGTCGACTTCTCCAACGGGAAGTCGACCCACACGGGCTACATACTCAACATCAGCGTTACCGGGGTCTACGTCCACACGAAGGAAGACCTCTCCCACGGCGACAGGATCTCGATGAAGTTCGCCCTGCCGGGCGCGGTCCAACTCATCGAGACTGACGGCACGGTCGTAAGGACCACGGAGGAGCCCTCGAAGAACGTCGTCTTCGCCGGCTGCGGCGTGATGTTCAACGGCCTGTCCGACCGCGACAGGCGGGGCATCGAGGAGTTCGTCGCCGGAGAGGTCAGAAAACAGGGCCTCGACCGCTGAGGGGCCGGGGGCCGGGGGGGCGTGTGGGGTAAATGCTCGGCCCTTGTGAGGGGGCAGGGGAGGGCGAGGGGAGGGTCTCTATCCCTTTTTGGCGCCGCCTTCTTCACGCCCGGCGGCGGCCTCTAAAAAAATCTATCCGTTCGACCCTTTTTCTGCTATACTGTGGCCGTTTTTCCCGCGGCCCCACTTGCCGCCTCTTCCCCGCTTCTTCAGATTAAAAGGATTCCATCATGGCGGAGGACTCAGAAAAAGCAGTCTTCGAAAAGATAGAGAAGGACCGCGCTGAATTCTCTTCCGTTGACCTTTCGGGGACCGTCTTCGAAGGCGACTTCTCTTTTTCACGCTACTCGGCCGAAAATCCCCTCTGTGACATCAAATTCAACAGGGCCGAATTCATGGGTGAAGCAGACTTCAGGGGGGTCGTCTTCGGCGGCAGGGCCGATTTCAGCGGGGCGGTCTTTCATGAAAACGCCTATTTCGACGACGCCGTCTTCACCGGGGTGGCGAAGTTCCAGAGCGCCCTCTTCCACAAGGACGTAATCTTTGAGAGGGCCAGGTTCAAGGAAAAGGCCCACTTCTTCGACGTCAGGTTCGACGGCTGGTCATGTTTCAGGAGCGTGGAGTTCTGCAAGGAGTTGTACATCTCATGGGGCGCCTTTACCGGCGGTGGAGACTTCAAGGACGCGAAGTTCATGGGCAGGTTCATCTTCAAGAGGCGCATGGAGGAGGGCCGGCCCGAGGGCGAGCCCGGGAAGTGACAGGGGGGTAACCGGGAGCACTGGGGAGGGACGGGCCTCCTGCAGGTCTTGGACGATCAAAGGGCGCTCCCCCCGGTGTGGGGGCGGCGCCCTCTTTAAATTTCAGGCCCGTCCTACCCGTTCAGGACCTTCTTGACGCTGCCGAGGAGCACCGGGGGAGGGACCGGTTTGTCGATGAAGTCCACCCCGGGGCCGGTAATCCGGCCTCCGTAGGACTCGGGGGAATAGCCGCTCAGAAATATCGTCTTTACGCCTGGGCGGACACCGGCTATCCCTTCGTAGACCTCTCTTCCGTTCTTGCCCGGCATGATGACGTCGAGGATGAGAAGGTCTATATCATCTTTGCCTTCCATGAACTTAACCATTGCGTCCTCGCCGTCCACGGCCTCGATAACCCTGTAGCCGCTCTCTTCGAGCACCTGCCTGGTTACCTCCCTCACCGCGGGGTCGTCCTCGGCGAGCAGCACCGTCCCTGTGCAGCTCCCCGCCTCCATCGGCTCGACCGTCTGGAACTCCTCGGCGGGGGACTTCGCCAGAGGGATAAGGACCGTGAACTTCGTGCCCGTCCCCTGAGAGGTCTCCACGCTTATGTAGCCCCTGTGTTGCTTTACGATGCCGTAGGCCACGGAAAGCCCCAGCCCGGTCCCCTTTTCCACTCCCTTGGTGGTGAAAAAGGGCTCGAATATCCTCGCCCTGGTCTCTTCTTCCATCCCGGCGCCTGTATCCTCCACAGTAATGGACGCATAGGTCCCCGGGGCGCCGTAACCCTTCTCGCTTATGAACTCCGGGCCCATCTCCGCAAGTCCGGTCGTTATGGTGAGCCGCCCTCCGCCGGGCATGGCGTCCCTTGCGTTGGTGGCGAGGTTCATGATGACCTGTTCGAGCTGCACGCCGTCGGCCATAACCGTGATGTCGTCTTCCGAGAGGTTGGAGCCGAGAACGATATCCTCTCCGATGAACCGCAGAAGGAGCTTTTCGACGGACCTTACCACCCCGTTCAGCTCAACGGGCCTCGGCGTTACGGCGTCCTTTCTGCTGAAGGCGAGGAGCCGCTTGGTGAGGGACTCGGCCCTCCTGGTGACGTCCGATATCCGCCCGGCGTACTTGCGTGCGCGCCCGCCCTCGGGCGTGTCCTTCTTGATGAGCTCGGAGTACATGTTTACGGCCATCACCATGTTGCAGAAGTCATGGGCTATGCCGCCGGTAAGCTGACCCACGGCCTCCATCTTCTGGGCCTGGAGTAGCTGCTCGCCAAGTTCCTTGAGCTGCGTTATGTCGCGCAGGATGAAGCCGTACCCCGTGGTGCGCCCCTCGCCGTCGTGGGCGGAAAAGCCCGTCAGTTCGAGCCTCAGGGTTTCCCCGTCCCTGCCCCCGATCGTCACCTCGACGTTCGATATGGGCCCGTCCCTGTCTATCGTCTCAAGTATCCCGCCGTCGCCGCGGAACGAGGCGCAAAGGAGGCCCTCGATGTCGGCCCCGATGAGCCCTTCTCTCGATCCGTCGCCGATCAGCCCGGCTCCGGCCGGGTTTATGTCGACGAGACGCCCCCCTGCGTCGGTTATGAGGACGGCGTTGTTCGAGCCCCTGAATACCAACTTGTAATGGCCCCCGGAGTCCTCCGAACAGGCGCAGACCGTGCGCGACGAGTGGGGGCAGGGGGGGGATGGTGGGGAGGCGGTGGAAGGAGAGGAGCGCTCTTCACCATCGGCCGACTGAAGTCCGTCCTCGGTCGTCCCCGGGGAGAGGACCCTAAGGCCGAAGAAGACCGTGGCCGCGGCGACAGCCGGTATGATGTAGGGTAGGAAGGCGGTCATATACGCTTGTATGCGAACGCCCTCCCGAGGGCGTCACTCTTTAGATTTCACAATGGAGCGGTTCTACTGGCGCTTGCCGGGGTGGTTGGGCCGCAGGTTATTCTATCGGCTCCGAGGAGGGAAAACTTGACGTAAAAACGGCGTGAACCCGATGGACAGGCAAGATACGGGCCCTTTTACGGAGGTCCGTGAGGATGGACGGGAAGAGGCGACGCCAGGGGAGGGGGCCCCGCCCGTCGGCCTAAAAGACCATGCCCGCCTGCCCGCCTATCCTCCAGTTGATGAAGTCGTAGGAGACCCCGCCGGGCGTGCTGTCCTTGAAGTTTTCCGTAAGCTGGTACTTGAAGTTGAAGCCGACGAAGAAGTCGCCGGAGGTGTATATCACGTCTCCGAAGAACTGCCCCCCGAGGACGAAGTCCGTCTCGTCCGAGCCGGGGGTGGTGATGTTCTGCTCGCGGACGTAATTGACGGAGACGCCCACGCCTATGTCTATCACGGTCTGCGGGGCGGCCTCGCCGGCGAACTTGGCGTTTATCTCGAGCGGGATGTAGGTCAGCTCCGTATCCACGCCGCCGGGCCCCGTGCCGTCCGGGTTGGCCAGCCCTATCTCTCCGCCGAGGTAAATGTTGGGGGATAGCTGCCCGTAACCCTCGACCCCGACGTAGATGGTGTTGTCCGTGTCGTTTCTCTCTATGAAGGCGTCGGTGAAGTTCATGTAGTCTACCTTCAGCTGGATGTTCCTCTCTCCGAGAGGGGCGGCCTCGGCCCGGCTGCACGTTGATATGGAGAGCAAAGCTACGGCAAGGATGGGCAGGAGTAAAAACCTTCTCATGGAGTCACCTCGTTTAATGGCCCTGGGCCGGGATTGTCGACAGGTGTATATTTTACACCCTCAGGCCGCGCAGTCAAGGGCCGAGTGACGAGCCGGGGGAGGCAGTGGGATAAGGGGGAGGGGGAGGCGCCTGTCGGCTTTACCCTAATTGAAATACGATACCGTCCTCATGACCATGGGGAGTATCAGGGCCAGCATGTTGACGTAGGAGTAGCCGAGCACCGCCGCCGCGACCGGCAGCATCGCCCTGATGGCCCTGCCCCGGTCCGTGTAAAGGCCGAGCGACAACCTGTAGGCGAGGAAGATGCCGACGACGAGCCCTATGAGTATGAAGGCGAGCTGCACGTCCTTGACAGTCGCCATGCCCATGACCGTGGAGGTCTTCATCCCGGCCGTGCCGAAGAGGTTCCACCCCCAGCCGAAGGGGTCGGAGAGGACCGGGACGATCTTGAGCCCCTCCATGTTGAGGTGCGAGATATTATGGGCGAGGTGGTAGAAGAAGGCCACCGGTAAAAATGCGTAGGCGTACTGGACGAAGACCTTTCTAAGCGGGACCTCGCGGCTGCCCGAAAGCGTCCTCGCAAGCCAGGCCACGAGGTAGTGGAGCCCTATGGGGACGACGACAAAGGCGACCAGGAGGAGGGTGAAGACGCTGATATAGAGGGTGTAGTTGGTCTTTATCGTATCGAGGGCCCAGGAAAACCAGACGGGGAGCATGGTGAAGCCGTGATAGATGGTAAGGCCCAGGAGCGTCATGGCGAGTATCGCCTCGTCATAACGGCCCCTGTACCCCCTTGAGATGTCCGTAAAGAAGGGCCGGACGTTGAGCGTCATGTTGTCCGGCGGACAGGTCTTGATGCACTCGGTGCAGAGTATGCAGTTGGTGTTCTTGTCCATGCCTCCGGGGTATTCGA
>JBHHVK010000053.1:0-11461 GCA_046754205.1 Thermodesulfobacteriota bacterium | reverse complement strand
AACAAAAAAGGGCGGATAGTGAAAGCCCTGAGGCCTTCAGATCCGCCCTACGAAAAAAAGTCCGTTCTGGAGAGAGGCTCGTCCCCGAGCAAATACCCTTTCTTACTGGGGGACGACGCTTACGAACTTCCTGGCGCCCCTGTCCTCGAACCTGACCACCCCCGAGACCTTGGCAAAGAGGGTGTAGTCCTTGCCGAGCCCGACGTTGGTGCCGGGATAGACCCTGGTGCCGAGCTGCCTTACGAGTATCGAGCCGGCCGGGACGACCTGGCCCGAGAAGCGCTTAACTCCGCGCCTCTGACCGTTGCTGTCCCTGCCGTTTCTTGAGCTTCCGCCCGCCTTTTTATGAGCCAATTTTACGCCTCCCTAAAATTCCGGCAGCCGCCGGATATTCATAGTCCTGATCTTCCGTCCCGCAGGGTTTCTTGGCCCCACCATTACACCGCCCCCTTTAACCTCGCCCCCCTTAAGCCGCCCCCCTGGCCCCCCTGCCCCTTAACCGGCCCACGTCAGGGCTTTATCGCGGATATCCTGATGGCGGTGTACTGCTGACGGTGGCCCTGGGTCTTCTCGTAGCCCTTCCTGCGCTTTTTCTTGAATACGACTATCTTCTTGCGCTTTCCGTGTTCCACGACCTCGGCCACGACGCTCGCACCCTCGACGGTTGGGTTGCCGACCTTCATGTCCGCGCCCTCGCCCACGGCGAGAACCGCGCCGAGATCGACCTTGCTGCCGACCTCGTTGGGGAGCTTTTCAACCTTGATGAGGTCGCCTTCCGCGACTCTGTACTGCTTTCCGCCTGTCTTTATGACCGCAAACATCTGTAATAATCCTCCGATAGTTTTGAATATTCAATATTACTGGATAAAGGTCAGGGATGTCAAGCTGTTTCGGAGAAAAATGGAGGATGGGGAGGTGGTGTTGCAAAATCCGGCGAGATAGTGGAAAATCGACGGATGACAAAGCGGGGCAGAGGCATCCTCGGGCTCGGAAGGAACGTCTTCGTAGCGGGCCTCGTGAGCCTCTTCATGGACATCTCTTCGGAGATGGTCTACCCTCTGGTGCCGCTCTTCCTGGCCGATGTCCTCGGGGTGACGATGGCCACCGTGGGCGTCATCGAGGGGGTGGCCGAGGCCACGGCCTCTCTGGTGAAGGTGGTCTCGGGGTGGCTGTCCGACAGGCTCGGCAGGAGAAAGCTCCTCATGGCCCTCGGGTACGGAGTATCCACCCTCAGCCGTCCGCTCATCGCGGGGGCCGGCTCCTGGTTCGAGGTCCTCACCGCCCGGTTCATCGACAGGTTCGGAAAGGGCGTGAGGACGGCCCCGAGGGACGCCATAATAGCCGACTCCACCGAGGCCGCCAACCTCGGCGCTGCCTTCGGCTTCCACCGCGCCATGGACACGGTGGGTGCGATGATCGGCCCCGGGGCGGCCTTCCTGATGCTGGCCCTGGTGACCGGCAACTACCGGTGGGTCTTTCTCGCCTCTATGGTCCCGGGGGCGGTGGCCGTGCTCCTCATATTGTTCTTCATAAAGGAGAAGGCCGCCGGGCCGGGGCCGAGGCCGAAGCTGGCTCCTCTTTCCATATCCTCCTTCGACGGGACCTTCAGGCGGTACATACTCGTCATAGGGATATTCTCCCTGGGGACCTTCTCTGACGCCTTCGTCATCCTCCGGGCGAAGGACGTGGGTATCGCCGTCTGGCTCATACCGGTGGCATACCTCTCCTTCAACGCGGTGTACGCCCTGGCGAGCACCCCCATGGGCATGCTCGCCGACAGGATAGGCAAAAACAGGACGGTGCTGGCCGGGTTCGTCTTCTACTCGGTCCTCTTCCTGGGCTTCGCGGCCTCGCGCTCCCAGTGGCACATATGGGCGCTCTTCGCGCTGTACGGGGTGTACAAGGGGATGAGCGTCGGGGTCCAGAGGGCCTATCTCGCGGAGATAGCGCCGCCGGAGAGGAGGGCGACCGCCTTCGGGGTCTACCACATGATGGTGGGGTTAGGGCTTCTTCCGGCGAGCGTCGTGGCGGGCCTTCTGTGGGACCTGTACGGCGCGCCGGCCGCCTTCATATACGGGGCGGCCATGGCGGCCATGGCATCGTGCGTCTTCGTCCTCTCGGGCCTGGCCGGAAGAAAGGGGGCTATCTGACTCAAGACGCTCCCCGCGCATGGGGCCGACAGGCGGCGCCCGGCCCTATTGAGCCGCGGCGCCGGAGGCGGTCTTTTTCAGGTCCATGCGCGCGGAAATCTGGGTGAGCTTTCCCCTGACGTCCCCGAACATGGCCACGTCCCTGGCCACGGCGTAGACCGGCGTCATCCCGCCGGTGAAGAGTATCTCTATGTCCCCTTTCTGCTGGCCGAAGAGCTCCTTGTCTATCCTGGCCTCGGCGAGGTAATCGGCGTAGGGCTTTTCCTGTTTCACCTTCTTTTCCATCTCCCGGCGCGTGGCCACGCGGACGTATATCTCCGGCAGATGGTCCTCCCTCTTGGGGAAGGTCAGTATCCTGTACTCCCTCCCCTCGCCGACGGGGCCGTAGGCCCCGTAGCGGAAGTTGTAGAAGGCCGCGAGCGGGTCGTCGAAGTAGACGCCGCCGGGAAGCTGTATCGCGTCGGACCTTTCGTCCTTGCCCCCTCCCCAGCTCTTCCACGTCAGGAGGCCTTTTTCGTAGTCGAGCGTCGTTATGCCGCGCCTTACCCTGCCGTTCTTGTCGACCGTCTTCTCGAACGTCTTGGTTATGAACCTCTTGCCGTCCTCGGAGAGCCGGAGCCTCGCCACGTAGGTGTCTTTCCTGTGTCTCATGAGAAAGCCGACGAAGCCGGTGGTTTGGGCCTCGAGGGTGGCTACGTAGCCGCCATCGGGGTCTTCGGCGAGCGAAACCTTGCCCTCGGCTATGTCGTCGAATATCCAGAACCCGATCCTGTAGACGAGCTCCTCGCCGACGAAGGCGTCGGCCACGGTCGGGGCCTTCGGGCCAGGGCCCAACGCCGCCCCGCCGGCGGCCGCCGTGGGGGCGTCCGCCCCCACGGCAAGGACGGCCGCCATGAGGACGAGCGCCGCGGCCGCGGCAAGCCCTTTGATATTCATGAATCTCTTCATGGATTTCATGCCTGTCCGCTCAGGTCGGTCATACCGCTCCCACCCTCCCCCGCCCCCCCCTGCCCCCTCGCGGCGGGGAGAAACCTGCGCCACCTGAGGTAGAAGAGGATGGCGCCGATGGGCATGGCTACGGAGATCATCCAGGGCCCGTCGAGCCCGTCCCGCAGGGGCTCTATGCCGAGAAAGCTCACACTCATGATCCCCCAGTCCGGCGCCCCGGTGGTCCAGTTCACCGTAAGGGATCCCACGCCCAGTAGAATGACCACGAGCCAGCTCTTCTTCCGGTCCGTCCGCGACCTGAGGCAGAGGATGAAGACATAGATGATGAAGAGAGGGACGGCCACGGCGAGCAGGAGGATGGTGTACTGCCTGAGACTCTTTCCCCGGAGCGTGAAGGCGTTGATATCGGCGAGCGACGCCGAGGCCGGCTCTATGAAGAAACCGTAGACCGATCTCGCGCCCGAGTCGTTGTCCACCACGGTCTGGACCTCGAACCACCCGTCCCTGGCCTTCACCTCGTAGAAGAGAAAACTCCTCACTATCTCGTGGGTGAAGGCGTGTTTGTAGATATTGTTGTACTTGACGAGCCTGACGGAGACGACCTCCGAGGCGCTGAGCCTGTCGTGGACGTCGCGGAGCTGGCCGTCGAGCTCCGGGGTGACGAACTCGTGGAATACGGCCGCCTCCGCGCCGGCGAAGTCCCCGTCGACGAGGTCCCTTATGAACTTCCTGGCCACGCCGTCGGCCTCCCTGGGGACGAACCTTTCGGTATAGACGCTGGCGTTGCAGCCCGCGAGTACAGCCGCGGAGGCGAAGAGAAGGAGCATAATGGCAAGGCGCTTTTTCAATGTCGGACTCCGTCCGTTCAAGTTTTATCGGCCGGGGCGGCCGGGGGCGCCGGGGGCGCCGGGCGCCACCGAGGCCGGCTCGTCGATCGTCCTCATGTCGAGCAGGAACCTGTCTTTGTTGACCCTGCCGAGCACCGGGGGGTCGGCGGCGAGGAAGATGGCGAATATGTCGTCGGCTCCGAGGGTCGAATGCGTTATGGCCACGACCCTTGTAGCGAGCTCCACCCCGGGGAGCGCCCCGCCTCCCACGACGGAGACGCTATCCTCGACCTCCACTTTATATTCCGCGCCGAGGCGCTCGGTCAGAAGCGCCGCCGCGGCCCGCGCCGCGGCGTCTATCTCCCCGGGCCCCCGCGCGAGGTGCCGGAGTACCGGGAGCCTTCGGGCGAGGCGGCCCGGGTCGAGGTAGAGCCTCAAGGTGGCCTCAAGGGCCGCGAGCGTCAGCTTGCCCGCCCTGAGGGCCCTCTTGAGCGGGTTGGCCTTGAGGCTATCCACAACATCGCGGCTGCCCACCACGAGGCCGGCCTGCGGGCCGCCGAGGAGCTTGTCGCCGCTGAAGGTGACCGCGTCGGCCCCGGCCTCGACGACCTCGCGCACCGTCGGCTCGCCGGGCAGCCCGTAGGGCGCCAGGTCCACAAGCGAGCCGCTCCCGAGGTCCTCCACCACGGGGACGCCGTGGGCGCGGCCTATGGAGACGAGCTCGGGCAGGGCGACCTCGGCGGTAAAGCCGGTTACCCGGTAGTTGCTGGTATGGGCCTTGAATATCACGCCCGTGGCCGGGGTCATGGCGCCGGCGTAGTCGCGGGCGTGGGTCCTGTTGGTGGTGCCGACCTCCCGCAGCAGACAGCCGCTCTTTTCGATAATCTCCGGGAGCCTGAAGGACCCTCCTATCTCTATGAGCTCCCCGCGGGAGATTACCGCCTCTTTGCCCTCGGCGAGCGTATTGAGGGTCAGGAGCACGGCGGCGGCGTTGTTGTTGACGACACAGGCTGCCTCGGCGCCGGTAAGCTCGCAGAGGAGGCCCTCGACGAGCGAGTCCCTCTCGCCGCGCGCGCCGCCGGCGAGGTCGAACTCGAGGTTGCAGTTGCCGGCGGCCTCGAGGGCCGCGGCGGCCGCCTCAGGGGCGAGCACGGCGCGGCCGATGTTCGTATGTATCACCGTGCCCGAGGCGTTTACGACCCTCTTGAGCCGCGGGCAGAGGGCCGACTCTATCTCGCCCGTGACGAGCCCGGGCAACGCGGCACTGTCCACCTCCGCGAGCGTGCCCGCGAGTATGCCTTCCCGCAGGTCCTTGAGCACGCGTCTTGCGGCCCAGAGGACCAGCTCCTGGGACCACTGTGAAGAGCGGGACCTGAGCCGCTCGTCACGCAGCAACGCGTCCACCGATGGAAGCTCTCTCAGCAACCTCTCCCTCATGCCGGTCCCCGGAAAAACGGTAAAAAAAACCCGGGGGATTCAGGTTTCTCCCCCGCCCACCGATACAATCTATCATGACCGGGAAATCCCGGTCAACCGTCAAGTGTCTTTAACTCCACCGCGCCCCGGCCCCCCCGATGGACGTAGGTCACTGTGAGGCGGCCGATAAGGTGATAAAAAGGAAAGATATCGGCTGAAAGGAGGCCAAACCAGTATGTTTGCAAGGATAATCAGGACAACGGTCCTGCTCGCCGCGGCCCTGGCGCTCGCCTCACCGGCAATGGCCAGGGAATGGGCGGTGCTCGGCCCCAGGGCCCTGGGCATGGGAGGGGCAGGGGTGGCCATGGCGAACGACGCCGCCGCAACGTACTGGAACCCGGCGGCCTACGGATTTTTCGCCAGAAAACCCGCGCGGGACGTTGAAGACGACTACAGGGACGACTACGGCGAACGCGACGCGAGCGCCGTGGGCGCCTTCGGCTTCGGCGCCCAGGTCCATGCGGACCTCGGGGCCCAGCTCAACAACCTGCTGAAGTTCGACTACAACCAGTTCACCGGCGGGACCATCACCGCCACGAACGTCCCGGGCTTCATCGGCCTGTTGGACGGGATAAAGTCCTTCAACGACAACAAGGACAGGTCACTTACCATAAAGCTCGACGGGGCGACGCTCTTTCAGGGCGCCCGCTACGGCGGCGGCGGCATACTCCTGACGGAGATATCCGCCAGAGGCGACCTCGACCTGGTAAACGTGGCCACGGTCCCCACGGGCACGACCTTCACGCTCGCCGACTTCACCAACCCGGCCAACTACGGCTGCTCCCCCTGCACGGGCGGGACGTTCCTGAGCGCGGCCGACAAGACCTCGCTCGACACCTTCCTCGCCGGGCTCGGCTGGACCGCGGCGCAGAGGACGGACTTCATAAACGCCATGGACAACGGCCTTACCCAGGCCAACGCCTCGGGCGTGAGCATACCGGGCAACATCGTCCCCATGATAAAAAACGTCGCCACGCTGGGAAACAACGCGGCCGGCAGCGGCGGCTCGTTCGCCTCCAACACGTCGAGGCTGCTCTTCAAGGGCGTGGCCATAGCCGAGGTCCCGCTGAGCTTCGGGGTCGCCATCTCGGACAGCGTATCCGTCGGCGCCAACCTGAAGTTCATGAGGGCGCGCGTCTACAACACCTCCATCGACGTCTTCAACACCGACTTCACCACCGCCCTCGCCGACGCCACCCACGACTACGCCGACAGCTCCAACTTCGGCCTGGACCTCGGCCTGCTCTACAAACTCGGCAACAAATTGAGGGTGGGGGTTACGGCCAGGAACGTGAACTCCCCCGAGTTCGACATGAAACGGCTCCTGCCCGGAGACAGCGACAAGATAAGCGAAGAGCCGCAGGTTAGGGTCGGCGTGGCCTTCAAGCCCGCGGGCTACCTTACGCTCGCCCTGGACTACGACGTCACGGAAAACGACACCACCGTCTCGGACACCTTCAAATCGCAGAACATCGGCGGAGGCGTCGAGCTCGACCTGCTGAGGATACTTAAACTCCGCGCCGGGGCCTTCGCCAACACCGCGGCCGACGACATAGGGGTGGTCTATACGGCGGGCGTGGGACTCGGCCTCTGGATCCTCAACATCGACGCCGGGGCCTCGCTCTCCGGAGACACCACCGACATAGACGGCAACACAATACCCGAAGAAATCAAGGCCGAAGTCGCCGTCTCGGCCCTCTTCTGACCCAGCCCGCCTGTGTAAGCCTTCCTGGGGGGAACTTTCTGCAGAAAGTTTCCCCCAGACCCCCTTCAAAGACTCTTGGTCTTGTTCCAGGGGTCCCCCTTTTAGGGGGGCCCTGGAACAAAATTAAAAGTTTTTGGAGAGAGTTTGAGGGCCTATGCGGCCGGCAAAATCAGAAAAATGCGCTTGCCACGCAAAAGTAACTTAATGGCAAACAATAACGTCCTAATATTTGCCGTGCGCAAGCACCTTTTTACAAAAAGGTTCTCTCAAGAAGATTTACACAGGCGGACCGGGTCGGAAAAGCTGTTTACAAGGCGGCGTTTGGAGTAGTATATTAATTTTCAAGGGGTTTCAGCTCTTTAACGGGAGGGTTGTCATGGCTATGAGGAGGGTGTTTTTCCTGGTATTGCTCGGCATCTTCGCGTCCGTCGCGGTCTCGGGCTGTTCCGGCAAGTCTTCGAAAGAGGGGGAGAAGGTCCCCCCGGCGCCGTCGGCCCGCGAGGTGGTGAAGAAGTACACGGAGACTCTCGCGGGCGCCCCGAAGAGCGCGCGAAAGGCCGCCGACGCCATGGAGGAGTCCGGAAGACGCACCGAGAAGGCGATAAAGGAGCTTGAGTAAGAGGGGTGCGCGGGGGCGCATCCCGTAAAAACGCATGGAAGGGGATGGCCGGACGATGGTTCCCGTTATCTCGATAGTGGGGTTGTCGGGCAGCGGCAAGACCACGCTCATAGAAAAGCTCGTCTGCGAGCTGACCGCGAGGGGCCACCGGGTGGGCACGGTGAAGCACGACGCCCACGCATTTGAGATAGACCACGAGGGCAAGGATTCCTGGCGGCACAAGAGGGCCGGTGCCCGGACCGTGGTGCTCGCATCGAAGGAGAAGCTCGCAGTCATAAGGGACACCGACTCGGAGTGGGAGCCGGCGCGGCTCGTGGCCTCGTTCCTCGACCACCTCGACGTGGTGGTGGCCGAGGGTTTCAAGGAATCGGGCTTTCCCAAGATAGAGGTGGTGAGGGCCGAGAGGTCCGTCGAGCCCGTCTGCTCCGACAGCCCCCTGCTCAGGGCCGTGGCCACGGACGTCGAGGGGCTCTCCCCTGGGGTGCCCGTCTACGGCATAGACGACTTCAAGGGCATCGCTGACCTCGTGGAAGAAGAGGTGATGGGAAGGCATCGGCCCTCGGGGCTCTCCGTTACCGTCGACGGGCGGGTGGTGGAGACCGACCCCTTCACCGAGGGGATGATCCGCGAGGGGGTGCTCGGCATGCTCAAGACGCTCAAGGGGTGCGCCGACGCCTCCGAGGTCGAGATAAGGATAAAGAGGAGATGACCGGGGCCCTTATGGCCGGCGGCAGGAGCCGCCGCATGGGAAGGAACAAGGCCTTCATAGAGGTCGACGGGGCCGCCATCATAGAGAGGGCGGCCCGCGTTCTATCTTCGGTCTTCGAAGACTTCTTCATCGTAGCGGGCCGTGACCACGTCTACGACGGCCTCGGCCACCGCGTATACACGGACATCTACAGGGACGCTGGGAGCCTCGGGGGGGTTTTCACGGCCCTCGCGTACGCCGGCTCTGGCGCCTGCTTCGTGGCCGCCTGCGACATGCCGTTCCTGAAGGCCGGGGCCGTAAGGGCCGTGGCCGACGCGGCCCTTGCGGCCGGAGACGACTACGACGCCGTGGTGCCCCATGTGGGCGGAAGGCTCCACCCCATGCACGCGGTCTACAACAAGACCTCCATGGCCCTCATGGAGGAGATGATAAAGGCCCGCGAGCTCCGCATCGGCGACTTTCTCAAGAGGGTCCGTGTGCTGGAGCTCACCGAGGAGTTCTTCGACGCGCGCGGCGTTGGAGATATAGCCGAGTCCGTTGTGAACGTCAACACCGCCGAAGACCTCGAAAGGCTCGGCCGCGAGATAAGGGGAGACCGGTAAAGGATGAACACTCGACCCGACATAAAGGGGCTCTCGGACCTGATGGCCAGGCTCCGCTCCCCCGGGGGCTGCCCCTGGGACCGGGAGCAGACCCTCGCATCCCTCGTGCCCTACATAATCGAGGAGGCCTACGAAGTGGTCTCCGCCATAGACGGCGGCTCGCCCGAGGCCATCCGCGACGAGCTCGGCGACCTCCTCTTTCAGGTGGTCTTCGCCTCCCGGCTGGCCGAGGAAAAGGGGTGGTTCACGCTCGGCGACGTGATAGACGGGAATACCGAGAAGATGGTGCGCCGCCACCCCCACGTCTTCGGCTCCGAGAGCGCCGAAACGCCCGAGGAGGTCCTCGGCCACTGGCACAGGATAAAGGAGGGGGAGAAGAAGGCCGCCGGGCCAGAGGGGGCGCTCGGCGGGGTGCCCGACGCGCTCCCGGCGCTGCTGCGCGCCCACAAGGTCACTCAGAAGGCGGCCAGGGCCGGGTTTGACTGGCAGGACGTGGCCGATGTCCTCGGCAAGGTCGCCGAGGAGATGGAAGAGTTCAGGGAGGCGGCCGAAAAGAAGGACGCCGCCGCCATGGAGGAGGAGCTCGGCGACCTCCTCTTCACGATAGTCAACGTGGCGCGCTTCGTCGAGGTCAACCCCGAGGAAGCGTTACGCAAGACCATAGGAAAGTTCATAACCAGATTTCACCATGTCGAGAGGACACTCGAGGGGCGCGGGCAGGACCTCTCCACGGCATCGATGGACGATATGGAGAGGCTGTGGGAAGATGCCAAAAAATTGACTAATAAAAAAATCAAGGAATCCGAAAGCTTGTGAGGATGTCCCCAAAAGCTGTGCACAACCTGTTAATAACCCTCGGGATGCAATAACCGGAGAAACCGCCAAACGCGGGGCTTTGCAGGTTTGCTTAATTTTTAATCACGCTTTTCTTCTTGAAAATCCAAGGGTTAGGCCGTTTTCAGCGCTTTTTCATTTGCCCCCCCCCCGAGAGCCCCTTCCCTCTCAGCCCCTCTTTCTCAAAAACCCTTTTATAAAGGGCACCTCCGGACTTCTGAGAGCTATCGAGACGGCGAGATATGTCAAAACACCGGCCACCAGGCATGCGGCCAGCGCCGCCGCCCGGCCGAGCGTGCCCGGGTCCGCGGGGTAGAGCCGGGCGCTCGCCAGGTAGACGACCACGGCCATTGCCACCGTTGCGGTCAGGGCCTTGAGGGCCGACGCGCCGATGGCCCTGCCCCCGAGGGCCCCGAACCTCCGCCTCATTACGACCACCAGGCCAGCGAAGTTCACTGCCGCCGCCACGCTGGTGGCCAGGGCCAGCCCGCCGTGGCCCATGGGGCCCACGAGCAGGACGCTCAGGACCGCGTTGGTGACAAGGGAGAATACCCCTATGTAGAGCGGGGTGGTGGTGTCCTTGACCGAATAGAAGACAGAGACGAAGACCCTCGATACGGCTATCGGGGCGAGGCCCAGGGCGTAGAAATACAGGGCGTAGGCCGTGCCCTCCACGGCTTCGGCGCCGAACGCTCCCCTCCCGAAGAGTGTCTCCACTATGGGGTAGTTGAGCACCATGAGCCCGGCCGTCGCCGGGATTATTACGAAGTTGACGATCCTGACCGAGTAGGATATGGAGCCGCGGAAGCCCGTCATATCTCCCCTGGCCGCGTGCTCGGAGAGGTTCGGGAGCACGGCCGTGGACACGGCCACGCCGAAGACCCCGAGGGGCAGCTCCATGAGCCTCGATGCGTAGAAGAGGTAGCTCACGGACCCCTCGGCGAGCCGGGAGGCGAACCAGAGGGTGACGAAGATGTTGAGCTGGTAGACCCCCATGCCGAGGGCGGCGGGGCCCATAAGGAGGAATATCCTCTTTATCGCCGGGTCGGCGAAGCTGAAGCTCGGGCGGGGAAGGAACCCGTAGCCCTTGAGAAATGGGAGCTGCAGCAGGAACTGGAGGACCCCTCCCGCCAGCACCCCTATGGCGAGGGCGTAGACCGGCTCGTCGAGAAAGGGGGCCACGGCGAATATGGAGGTTATTATGGCTATGTTGAAGAGGACCGGGGACAGGGCCGGGGCGGTGAAGTGCTTCTTCGAGTGGAGCACCCCCATGGCGATGGCCATGAGCCCTATGGCCACCATGTAGGGGAAGGTGAGGCGCGTAAGCCTCACCGTGAGGGCGAACTTCTCGGGGTACGCGCCGAAACCCGGGCTCAGGAGCCTTACCAGCGGGTCGGAGAAGATGATGCCGAGCGCGGCGAGAGCAACGAGTATGAAAAAAAAGAGGGTGAATACGCTCGAGGAGAGCCTTCTCGACCCTTCGTGGTCCCGGAGCCCGAGCTCTTCGGTGAATATGGGCACGAATGAGCTCGTCAGCGCCCCCTCCCCCACGAGCCGCCTCAGGAGGTTGGATATCCTGAAGGCCACGAAG
>JBHHVK010000052.1:0-11463 GCA_046754205.1 Thermodesulfobacteriota bacterium | reverse complement strand
TTCTCGAAGAACTCCATCCCGACAGGCTCCAGATATTCGGCGCCGCGGAGATAGGCTATCTCACGAGCCTCTCCGTGGAGAAGCGCAAGAACTCCGTCAAGGTCCTCGAAAAGAGGGACCTGCCCGCGATAATCCTGGCCAGGGGGCTCGAACCCCCGGACTTCCTCCTCGAGCTCTGCGAAAAGAGGGATACGCCGCTTCTGAGGACCACCCTGACCTCGTCGCTCCTCATCGAGAGGGTCTCCAAGTACCTCGAGGAGAGGCTCGCCCCGGTCACCACCATGCACGGGGTCCTGGTGGACGTCCTCGGCATGGGGATACTGATTACCGGCAAGTCCGGCATCGGAAAATCGGAGTGCGCCCTCGACCTGGTGACCAGGGGCCACAGGCTCGTCTCCGATGACGTGGTCATCATCAGGAGGCTCCCGCTGAACATCCTCTCCGGTACGAGCTCCGACCTTATCCGCTACCACATGGAGATCCGGGGCATCGGCATCGTAAACGTAAAGGACCTTTTCGGCATCACCGCCATCAGGAAGAAGAAGCAGATGGACCTGGTGGTGGAGCTCGTCAAGTGGGAGCCGGCGAGCGTGTACGAGCGGCTCGGGCTCGGGGAGGACACCCTGGAGATACTCGGCGTCGACCTGCCCTATCTCAAGGTCCCCGTAAGCCCCGGACGCAGCGTGGCCACCATAGTGGAGGTGGCGGCGAGGAACCAGATACTGAAGCTCATGGGGCAGCACTCGGCAAGAGACCTCGAGCGGGATATCGCGGAGGCCACGGCCGCAGTGGCCGGGGACAAGGTGAAGGTTTGAAGGGCCTCCGTCTCGTCGTACTGAGCGGTCCTTCGGGGGCCGGCAAATCCACCGCCATAAACGCCCTCGAAGACCTCGGTTTTTTCTGCGTCGACAACATGCCGGTGGCCCTCTGGCTCAAGTTCATGGACCTGCTCGACCAGTCCGGGGAGATCGCCAAGGCGGCCGTGGTCGTCGACGTGAGGGAGAGGGAGTTCCTGAAGGCCTTCGGGCCCGTCTTCGACGAGATAAAGGGGGGCGGGCACACGGTGGAGCTGCTCTACCTCGATGCCTCGGACGAGGCCCTGTTGAGGAGGTTCAGCGAAACGCGCAGGCGCCACCCCCTGGCCGGCTCCGAGGGCCCGGCCGAGGGCATAGCAAGGGAAAGGGCGCTCCTCGAGAAGGTAGGGGCCCGCGCGGACAGGATAATAGATACCACCACGCTCAACGTCCATCAGTTGAGGGAGGTCATAGGCGACCACTTCAGCGGGCAGACGTCCCGCGGGAAGATGGCCGTGAACCTCATCTCCTTCGGGTTCAGGCACGGCATCCCCTCTGACGCCGACCTCGTCTTCGACGTCAGGTTCCTGCCCAACCCCTACTTCGTGGAGTCGCTCAAGGCGCTCGACGGCAGGCAGAGGGAGGTCAAGGACTTCGTGCTACCCAAGAAAGAGACCCGGGGATTCCTGAAACGGCTCGACTCCCTGCTCGAGTACCTCCTGCCCCTGTACCGCAAGGAGGGCAAGAGCTACCTCACCATCGCGGTGGGATGCACCGGGGGCAGGCACAGGTCGGTGGCCATAGTGGAGGAGCTCGGGGACAGGCTCTCGGGCGGCCTATGCGTCACCAGGAAGAGGCACAGGGACCTCATAAGGCCATGAAAAGGACATCGCGCGTCCGGGTCCGGCCCTGCCGGGGCCGCCGGGGCGCCGGACGCATCCATATGCAAGGGGGTTTTAACTTATGATCGGGGGCGTGATAATAACCCATGGCTCTCTGGCGGCGAGTCTCGTGGAGGCCGCCGGTCTGATAAGCGGCGACACGGAGAACGTCCTGACCGTCTCGGTAGACTGCGCCGATGCGACGGAAGAGGCAAGGGAGCGCCTCTCGGCCGCCGTGGCCGGGGCCGACGCCGGCGACGGGGTGATAATCTTCACCGACATGTTCGGGGGCACCCCGAGCAACATCGCACTGTCCTTGTTCAAGGACGGCAAGGTGGACGTCATAACCGGGGTCAACCTCCCGGTGCTTATCAAGTTCATAGGCAACCGGAAGGTAATGCCGCTCGCCGGGCTCGCACGGGCCCTCAAGGAGACGGGGACCGGCTCCATGGTCCTCGCAAGCGAGATGCTGGGGGAGAAGGAGGACTGAGGCCGGGAGACAACGTGGGGAGGGGGCAAGGGGGGCAGGGGCGGTGGCGGCGGCGAACCTCCATCCGCCGTGTCGATTCACCGGCGAGGGCGGGTCTTTGTGCAGGCCTTTGGCGGGGAGATACTCAAGAGGTCTCTTCGCCCTTTTGCGGAGCTGCTATGGTCACGATGGTGAGGGTGGACGACAGGCTGCTCCACGGGCAGATAATCTGCTCCTGGGTGCCTGACATAAAGGCCGAGCTGCTGGTAGTGGCCTCGGACGAGGCCGCCGGTGACGAGCTCACCAGGGAGATACTCTGCTCCTGCGCCCACAAGGACCTGAAGGTGCTGGTGCTGGGCGTGGCCGATACGGCCAGAGAGGTCCGGGCGGGGGCCTTCAACGGATCGAGGACCATCATCATCGTGGGCGACCTCGCCGACGCCATGAGGCTCTACCGGGAGGGGATGAGATTCACCTCGCTCAACATCGGCAACATCCACCACGAGCGGAAGGGGAGGAAGCTGACGCCATCGGTCATCGTAGACCCCGATGACGAGGTCATCATGTCGGAGTTCCAGTCCCTCGGGGTCGAGATAGACATAAGGGCCGTGCCTGCCTCCGAGCCGGGCTGCTTCGCCGCCAGAAGCGGGACGCGGTCATGACGGGGCTCGTGGCCGACGCCTTCGTCGTATCGCTGGCCGGGGGCGCAATATCCCTTGACAGGACCGCGGCCCTGCAGACCATGGTCTCAAGGCCCATGGTGACCGCCCCCGTAATAGGCTTTCTTCTCGGCTCCACAGGGGCGGGGCTCGCCGTGGGCGTGGTCCTCGAACTGCTGCTCATGGGGGACCTCCCGGTCGGGGCCTACGTCCCGGTCCATGATACCTCGCTCTCGGCGGCTGTCACGGCCGTTACGGTGGCGCTTACAGGCGGGGGCGGAGAAATACTGCCGGCCTTTCCCGTAGCGCTCCTGGCGACCGTCCCGGTGGCGATCGTCTACAGGCGGGCCGACAACCTCACCAGGGGATTCAACGCAAGGCTCTTCCGCGCGGCCGAGGCGGGGCTTGGCGCGGGGGGGACGGGGGGCGCGGCGGCGCGGGCCCCGGGGTCCGGCCTCATGGCGGTGAACCTGAGAGGGTTGGCTGCGGTCTTCATCTCTACCTCCGTCACCCTCTTCGTAACGGTCCTTCTGATGCTCCTGGCGGTCTCCCTTTCGCCGTGGAAGGCCCCGGCGGCGGGCGGGCCCGGAGGGGCCGGGCCGATGTCAGCCGCCTTCGCCGGTTGCGCCCTTCTGGGGATCGGCGCCGGGGTCGCCGCGGT
Source organism: Thermodesulfobacteriota bacterium (assembly GCA_046754205.1). GTDB lineage: Bacteria > Desulfobacterota > GWC2-55-46 > GWC2-55-46 > JBHHVK01 > JBHHVK01. The sequence continues at coordinate 7,999 of JBHHVK010000052.1, read as the reverse complement.
GAGCGACGGGCCGAGGAGCTTCACGGTCTTCACCGCGTCCCTCGCCGCGACGGCGATTCTCATGGTGGTCCTCGTATGGTGAGCAGGCTTGCGCTCATAAAGGTATTCCTCGGGTCCCTTTTCCTCCAGGCCTCGTGGAACTTCGAGAAGATGCAGGGGCTCGGCTTCGCGGCGGCGCTCGCCCCGGCCATCGACGCAATATACAGGGGCGACGAGGCGGCCGCGAGGGAGGCCAAGGCCAGGCACCTCGTCTACTTCAACACGCACCCGGTCATGGCGTCCGCAGTGCTCGGGGCCACGGTCCGGCTCGAGGAGGAGGTCAAAGCGGGCGAGCTTGCCCCCGAGGCCGCGGCCTCCTTCAAGAAAAAGGTCATGGGGCCTTACGGGGCCATAGGCGATTCCCTCTTCTGGCGCTCCATACGCCCGCTCGCCTCCATCATCGGCATAATCGCCACGCTCGCCTGGGGGGTGTGGGGGCCGGTCCTCTTCCTCGTCGTCTACAACGCCTTCCATCTCTCGATGAGGTGGAAGGGGCTCGAGAGGGGCTATGCCCTCGGCACCGGGGTGGTCTCCTACATGGGCGGCCTCGGCCTGCCCCGGTGGGCCATAAGGGGGCGGTACCTCGCTAGCGCCCTTCTGGGAGTAGCGGCCGCCGTCTGGGCCGGCACGCTTACGGCGACGCTGACCGGCGCCGCCCCTGGCTCGGACGGCTTTGCCTGGCGTTTCTTCGCCGCCGCGGCGCTCATCGCCTCCGCCTCCGCCCTCGTGGGTCTCCTTATGAGGAAGGGACTGAGCGTGTCATGGCTGATCTACATAACGGTGCTGCCCCTTTCCATAGCGGGGGCCGTGGCGCATTACATCCACTGAGGGGTGACGGACTTTCATGAGCGAAACCGTTGAGAAGACCATTACGATAGTAAACAAGCTCGGGCTCCACGCCCGGGCCGCTTCGCAGTTCGTGCATCTGGCCGGGAAGTTCAACTCCGAGGTCTTTATCTCCAAGGGCGACCAGGAGGTGAACGGCAAGAGCATAATGGGGATACTCATACTCGCAGCCGCCAAGGGCACGCAGATAAGGATAAGGGCCGAGGGCGAAGACGCCGCGGACGCCCTGGCCGCGCTGGCCGAGCTTGTGGAAAACGGCTTTGGTGAGGACTGAATGGCGGACAAGAAGAAAAAAGAGGTAATCCTCCTGAAGGGCATAGGGGTCTCGCCGGGGATAACCATCGGCCGCGCCTATCTGCTCGAAAGGGGCATGTACGAGCCCGACTACTTCTGCTACCTCGATCCCTCGGACAGCGAAAAGGAGGTAGCCCGCTTCGAGAGGGCGCTGGCCGTGTCCAAGGAGCAGCTCGAGAGGATCCGCGACAAGATGGTGTCCGAGGGGCGCGGCGCCGAGCACATAGGCATCATAGACGCCCACCTGATGATCCTCCAGGACCAGATGCTCACAAACGACACCGTCCGGGTCATCAAAGAGGAGCGCGTGAACGCCGAGTGGGCGCTCAAGAAGGTGCTCGCCGGCCTCAAGGACTTCTTCAGCAGGATGGATGACGAGTACTTCAAGGAGAGGATCTTCGACATAGAGCACATCGTCAACCGTCTCATAATGAACCTCATGGGGCGCAAGCACGAGTCCATAAGCGACCTGAGGGAACCCTTCATCGTCGTGGCCCACGACATCTCTCCCACCGACACCGCCCAGATGAAGAAGGACCTCGTCCTCGGGTTCCTCACCGAAGTGGGCGGCAGGACCTCGCACTCCGCCATCATGAGCAGGGCGCTGGAGATACCGGCCGTGGTGGGCCTCGACGCCATAACGAGGCGCGTGGAGACAGGGGACATCGTCATCGTGGACGGCACCACGGGGACCGTTATAATAAACCCCTCCACCAGCGTCATAGCCGTCTACAAGAAGCGCAAGGAGCGGTACGAGAACTACGGCAGGTCCCTCTTCCTCTACAAGGACATGCCCAGCGAGACGAGCGACGGCAGGCGGGTCGGGCTCATGGGCAACATGGAGATAATAGACGAGTTGGACTCCCTCCGCGAGCACGGCGCCGAGGGCATAGGGCTCTACAGGACCGAGTTCCTCTACCTCAACAGAGATGACCTGCCCACCGAGGACGAGCATGTCGCGGCCTACCACGAGGTCATAGAGAAGATGGCCCCTCACCCGGTCATAATAAGGACCCTCGACGTGGGGGGGGACAAGCTCGCCAGCCACATGGACCACCCCGAGGAGCCCAACCCGGCGATGGGGCTCCGGGCCATAAGGTACTGTCTCAAGAACCTGGACGTCTTCAAGACCCAGCTGCGGGGCATCCTGAGGGCCTCCACGGCCGGCAAGGTCAAGGTGATGTTTCCCATGATCTCCGGCATGGACGAGGTGAGGCGGGCCAAAAAGCTCCTTGAGGAGGCGAAGGAAGAGCTTGCCTCCGAGGGCAGGCCCTTCGACCCGGACATCGAAGTGGGGGTGATGATAGAGATACCCTCGGCGGCCATAATCGCCGACCTCATCGTCAGGGAGGTGGACTTCATTTCCATCGGCACGAACGACCTCCTGCAGTACGCCCTGGCCATAGACCGGGTGAACGAGCACGTGGCGTACCTCTACGAGCCCTTCCACCCCGCCGTCATCCGGATGATAAAGAGCGTCATCGAGGCCGCCAACGATGCCGGTATCAGCGTCGGGGTCTGCGGGGAGATGGCGGGCGAGCCGGAGTACGCCTTCATCCTCCTCGGCTTCGGGGTGACCACCCTCTCCATGAACGCCTTCAGCATACTCAAGGTGAAAAGCCTCCTCAGGTCGGTAAGCTACGCCGAGGCCAGGGAGGTCTGCGAGAAGATAGTCGACCTCGATACGGCCTCGAGCGTGGAGAGCTACATAAGCAGCAAGCTCCCCGAGCTCTACAAGGGCGAGTTGTGGAGCTGAGAGGCAGGCGGGGGGGCTACTGAGGGGGAAGGACACGCCCGCACCCCTGCCGGCCCCGCCCCGGCCGCCCGCAGGCTCACGCCCCGCCCGATAAACTATGGCGCCGCGGCATTTTTTTAATTGACAATAGGGGGCAAAGGCTGAATAATGGTAGATTCTTTAACCTTGTGGAATGCAAAGGAGGCTTGATAGGTATGAGCGATTATCTATTTACTTCGGAATCCGTAACTGAAGGGCACCCCGACAAGGTATCCGATCAGATATCCGATGCCGTGCTCGACGCGCTTCTGGCCGAGGACCCCCGCTCGAGGGTGGCCTGCGAGACGCTCGTCACCACCGGGCTCGCCCTCGTGGCCGGAGAGATTACCACCACGGCCAGGATCGACTACCAGGACGTTATCAGGAAGACCATAAAGGACATCGGCTACACGGACTCGTCCATGGGCTTCGACTACAAGACATGCGCCGTGATGGTCTGCCTCGACCGCCAGTCGCCGGATATCGCCATGGGCGTGGACACATCCGAGGACAAGGACCAGGGGGCCGGCGACCAGGGTCTCATGTTCGGCTACGCCTGCGACCATACGGCCGAGCTCATGCCCCTGCCCATAACCCTCGCCCACGGGGTCACCATGAGGCTCGCCGAGGCGAGAAAGGACGGCACGCTGCCCTTCCTGAGGCCCGACGGCAAGAGCCAGATCACCGTCAAGTACGTGGACGGCAGGCCCACCTGGGTGGATACCGTGGTGGTCTCGACCCAGCACTCCGAGGACGCCTCCAACGCCGAGATCGAAGAGGGGGTCATGGAGGAGGTCGTCAAGCGGATAGTGCCGGCGGAGCTCCTCAGGCCCGAGACCAAGTACCACATCAACCCCACGGGCAGGTTCGTTGTCGGCGGCCCTCACGGCGACTGCGGGCTCACCGGCAGGAAGATAATAGTCGATACTTACGGCGGCCACGGGAGCCACGGCGGAGGGGCCTTCTCCGGGAAGGACCCCTCTAAGGTCGACCGTTCCGCCTCCTATCTCGCCCGCTACATCGCCAAGAACGTGGTGGCCTCGGGGCTCGCCACCGAATGCGAGCTCCAGCTCGCCTACGCCATAGGCGTGCCCGACCCCATCTCCGTCATGGTCGACACCTTCGGCACCGGGCGGATAGAAGATGAGAAGATAGAGGACCTCATAAAGAAGCACTTCCGCATGAAGCCCTCGGAGCTCATCGAGGACCTCGACCTCATGAAACCCATCTACAGGAACACCGCCGCCTACGGCGCCTTCGGAAGGGCCTGCAAGGAGTTCAGGTGGGAGAGGACCGATAAGGCCGAGGCCCTGAAGGCTGACGCCGGACTTTAAGCGGCGCGCCGCCCCGGCGGACCGGCGGAGGAGGGCACATGCTCCCCTCGGGCCGGCCTCAAGGGGCGTCCTTGCGCCTGAAGACTGAAAAAAACCGTTACGGGAGGAAAGATGGATTATCACGTCAAGGATCTCGCGCTGAGCGGGAAGGGAAAGAAGCGGATAGACTGGGCCGAGCTCGACATGCCGGTCCTGAGGCGCGTAAAGGAGAACTTCGCGAAGAAAAAGCCCCTCAAGGGCGTAACCATAGCGGCGTGCCTCCACGTAACCACCGAGACCGCCAACCTCATGATAACGCTCAAGGCCGGCGGGGCCGATGTCACGCTCTGCGCGTCAAACCCCCTCTCCACCCAGGACGACGTCGCCTCTTCACTCGTCAGGGACTTCAAGATCCCCGTTTTCGCCATAAAGGGCGAGAACACCCGGACGTACTACAAGCACCTCAACGCCGCCCTCGACAAGAAACCCAACATCACGATGGACGACGGCGCGGACCTCGTCAGCCTCCTCCACTCGAGCAAGAAGAAGCTCGCCGGCGGGGTCCTCGGCTCGACCGAGGAGACCACCACCGGGGTGATAAGGCTCAAGAGCCTCGCGGCCGACAACCTTCTCGCCTTCCCGGTCATCGCCGTCAACGACGCCATGACCAAGCACTTCTTCGACAACCGCTACGGCACCGGTCAGTCGACCATGGACGGCATCATGAGGGCCACCAACAGGCTCGTGGCCGGCTCCAACTTCGTCGTCTGCGGCTACGGCTGGTGCGGAAAGGGGCTCGCCATGAGGGCGAAGGGCCTCGGCGCTAACGTCATAGTCACCGAGGTGGACCCCTTAAAGGGGCTCGAGGCCGTCATGGACGGCTTCAGTGTGATGCCCATAGCCCAGGCCGCCAGAGTGGGGGACATCTTCTGCACGGTCACGGGCAACCTCAACGTCATAGCCAAGGAACACTTCAAGGTCATGCAGGACGGGGCGATAGTCTCGAACTCCGGCCACTTCAACGTGGAGCTCGACCTCACCGGGCTCGAGTCCATAAGCAAGAGCAAAAGGGAGGTCCGCGAGTACGTCGACGAGTACACCCTCAAGGGCGGCAAGAAGAAGATCTACATCCTCGGCGAGGGGAGGCTCATAAACCTCGCGGCCGCCGAGGGGCACCCGGCGAGCGTCATGGACATGAGTTTCGCCAACCAGGCCCTCGCAGCCGATTACCTCACCAGGAAGGGCAAGAGCCTGGGCAGCCAGGTCTACGTCGTCCCCGAGGAGATAGACCGTGAGATAGCCAGGTTCAAGCTCGCAAGCCTCGGGATCAAGGTGGACAAGCTCACCGCCGAGCAGAAGAAATACCTCGCAAGCTGGGATATGGGCACCTGACGCAGGCGCGTCGTAAGGGAACTCGGAAAGTCGGAAAGGGGGCGCCTTGCGCCCCTTTTTTCGTCTCCGCCCCCCGGGGCCAAGAGGGGAGGGCGGGCCGCCCGGAGGCGCCTTCTTTGCCGGGGATTATAAATGTCAAAAATCTTTACATTTTACGCGTTCTGTGGTAGATTAAAAAGAACATTGATGCCGTCCACATCCGCCTCACCCGGTCGGACGGATTACCGAGATGAAAGCAGGTCCCACGTACAGGCATCCGGCGTGGGGCCTTTCTTTCCCCGTGGAAACCGGGCCTTCTCTTGTGGAAGGCCTTTGTGTCCCTTTAGGGTTATGGCAGCTCTATGGAGGGCCGGAATGACAGTTTTTTACCCCTCATCTGCACCTTTTCTCAATACATCACTATACAGCTTTACAGGTCCTGCCAGTACCGGCCTCCTTTGACGGCGGCCCGCCGGCCATGAAACCTCTCCGCCGCCGCACCAGAAGGCTGGAAAGAGAGCGGCGCCCCTACAGTGCAGGACAGACATCAACGGGTCATAAGTCGTGTCAAAGAAGAAGGGCAAAATCGCAGAGTTCCTCGCCGAGGCCGAGGACGTCCTTAACTCCATGGGCAAGGACCTGGTGAAGCTCGGCAGGGGGGTCAAGGCGGGCGTCATAGACCATTCGGTCCTCAACGGGGTGTTCCGCAGCGCCCATACCCTCAAGGGCATGTCCGGCGTCTTCGAGCGCGAGGACATGGCCGCGCTCATCCACTCCCTCGAGGACACCCTCGATATGCTCCGTCTCGGGAGGGTCTGTCTCACCTACGAGGTCCTCGACTGCGTGATGGACGCCCATGGCCTGCTCGGCAAGATAATGGCCTCGAAGGGCGGGGACGATTTTTCCGGGGCCATCGCCACCCTCGTCGAGCGCCTCGAGGCGTCGCGCAGGCAGAGGAAGGATACCGGCGCCCCGGACATAGACAAGGAGCTCCTCGGGTCGCTGACGGAGTACGAGGCGCATCGTCTCCGTGAGAACCTCCGTGCCTGCAACAACGTCTACATCGTAAACGTGGCCTTCCCCATAACGAGCTTCGACCACGGCTACGCCAGGGTTACCGACCTCTTGAAGACCGACTCCGAGGTCATAGCCACGCTCCCTTCGGGCAAGTCCAACCCGGAATTCCTTCACTTCGACATCATCATCGGAACGGAGAAGCCGCCCGAGTACGTAACCGCCCTTCTCGGTGACGTAACCGAGGCGGGCCTGCGCGTGCTTTCCCGACCTGCGCGCACGCCCGAGGTCTCCGGGTCCCTCAAGGCCCCCGCACTCGAGGTCATAAGAGACAGGTCACGGACCGCCCACGCCCACCAGACCATGAAGCGAGTGAGCAACACGGTGAGGGTGGACATAGGAAAGCTCGACAACGTCATGCACATCATAAGCGAGCTGGGCATCCTCAAGTCCAACATGACCAGGCTCGGGGCGGAGCTGAGGGGCGAGAGGACCTTTTCGGCCTACGGCCTCGAGCTCTCCAGGGCCGAGAAGTTCCTCGAAAGAAAGCTCGCCGAATTGAGGGACGGGGTCCTCGGCGTTCGCATGGTCCCCATCGGGCAGCTCTTCGGCAGGTTCGACGCCCTGGTGGACAGGCTGGCGAGGGACTCCGGCAAGGAGATAAGGGTCGAGAGCCGCGGCGAGGAGACGGAGCTCGACAAGCGCATCATCGAGGAGCTCGCCGACCCAATGATGCACATTATAAGGAATATCGTGGACCACGCCATAGAGCCCCCCGACGTGAGGGAGTCCAGCGGCAAACCGAGGGCGGGCGCCATAACGCTCAGGGCCTACCAGAAGTCTAACCACGTCGTGGTGGAGGTGGCCGACGACGGGGCCGGCATGGACGTGGAGGTCCTGAAGTCCAAGGCCGCCGAGAGGGGGCTCGTCACCGGGGACTACCTCTCGACGCTATCGAGGCGCGACGCACTTGACCTGATATTCCTGCCGGGCTTCAGCACCAGGGACGAGGTGAGCGTGACATCGGGCAGGGGCGTGGGCATGGACGTCGTAAGGGAGAACATCACCAGGCTCTCGGGCATCATAGACATAGAGACGGAAAAGGGCGAGGGGACACGGTTTATCCTTACCATCCCGGTCACGCTCGCCATAATACAGGCCATCATAGTGGAGGCCGGCGCGGAACGCTACGCCGTCCCTCTCAACTCGGTCATAGAGATAATAGAGATGTCCGGGGACGCCGCGATGGCGGCCGAGCGGGACGGGTCGATAGCCATGGGAGAGCGCGTGGTCCCGGCCGTTCGTCTTTCCTCCTTCTTCGGCCCCGCCCCGGCAGCCGGTCCCGCCC
>JBHHVK010000051.1:0-12048 GCA_046754205.1 Thermodesulfobacteriota bacterium | reverse complement strand
AAATGCGGAAGAGCACCGTTCGGTAATTAAAAACCCTCCCAGGTGGGGCGGGCGTTCATGTCGAGGTCGCCCACGTTGCCCTCCCTCAGCTGGTGGTAGCCGAGGGCGGCCACCATGGCCGCGTTGTCACTGCAGTACCGGGGCGGGGGGATGAAGAGCTTTACGCCCCGGCCCGAGGCGAAATCCGTCATCTTGGCCCTGAGGCGCGAGTTGCAGGCGACCCCTCCGGCGAGGACCATGGTGGAGGTGGAGGCCTGGTCGAGCGCCCACTCGGCCTTCCTTACGAGGACGTCGACGACGGCCTCCTGAAAGCTCGCGGCCACGTCCGCCACGACCCGGCCGGCGAGTTCCCCGCCGGCCCCCCGGACGTGGTGGAGGACGGCCGTCTTTATGCCGCTGAAGCTGAAGTCGAGGTTGCCCTTGGCGATAAAGGGCCTGGTGAAGGCCACGGAGGCCGGGTCGCCGTCCACGGCGAGGCGGTCTATGGCGGCTCCCCCGGGGTATCCGAGGCCGAGGAGCTTGGCGACCTTGTCGAAGGCCTCTCCGGCGGCGTCGTCGCGGGTCTGGCCCATGACGCGGAAGGACGTGTAGTCATCCATGAGGATGAGCGTGGTGTGGCCTCCGGAGACGACCAGCGCCACCAGGGGAAACCCCGGGGCGTCGCCGACCGGGTCCGCGTCGGTGAGAAAGGCGGCGAGCGGGTGGGCCGTGATGTGGTTTACGCCGGTAAAGGGTATGGACGCGGCGAAGCTTACGGACTTGGCGAAGGACAGCCCCACGAGTATCGACCCCACGAGCCCCGGGCCCTGGGTGACGGCTATCCCGTCTATGGCGTCGAGGTCGACTTCGGCCCTCTTGAGCGACTCCTCCACCACGGGCACGACGGACTCGATGTGCCTGCGGCTGGCGAGCTCCGGAACCACCCCGCCGTAGAGCGCGTGTATCTCGTCCTGCGAGGAGACGACGGAGGAGAGCACCCGGGAGCCGTCCTCCACGACCGCCGCGGCCATGTCGTCGCAGGAGGATTCTATGCCTAAGACGAGCATCTCAATCCCCTTCAGCCGAGGGCGGCTATGGCCTCCACCGCCGAGACGAATGCGTCGATATCCTCGGGGGTGTTGAAGTACCCCGGGCTCACCCTTATGGTCCCCTCCGGGAAGGTGCCGATGGTCCTGTGGGCGTCGGGGGCGCAGTGGGTGCCGGTCCTGACCATTATCCCGAACCCCTCGTCGAGTCTCGTCCCGGCGTCGGCCGGGGACACTCCTTCGATGGTGAAGGACAGGAGCGACACCCTCCCCTCGGACCCCGGCGGGCCAAGGAGGGCGACCCTCTCTATGGCCCCGAGCCCGTCGATGAGCCTGGCGATAAGCGTGACTTCCCGGGCCCTTATCATCTCCACCCCCTCGGCGAGGACGAAGTCCACGCCCGCCCCTAACCCCCCGACTCCCGGGGTGTTCATGGTGCCGGCCTCGAGGCGTTCGGGCATCTCGAGGACCGTGTCCATCTCGCCGGTGCCCCCGTCCACGAGGGGCTGTAGCTCGACCCCCTCTCTGACGTAGAGAAATCCCGTACCCTGGGGGCCGAAGAGCGCCTTGTGCCCCGTGCCCGCGAGCATGTCAATGCCCACCACCTCCACGTTGACGGGGACCGCGCCGACGGTCTGCGCCCCGTCGACCATGAGGAGCACCCCGCGCCTTTTGCATACCCCGGCTATCTCGGCGACGGGCTGGATGACGCCGAAGACGTTCGAGGCGTGGGTCAGGCAGACGAGCCTGGTGTTGTCCTTTAAGGCCCCGTCCACCTCTTGGGGGTCGAGCCTGCCGTCGGGCCCGGGCGCAAGGCGGGTGACCTCGACGCCCGAGGACTCGAGCCTCGCGGCGGTCTTGGCCACGGAGTTGTGCTCGAAGGTGGTGGTGACGAGGTGGTCGCCCGGGGCGAGAGCGCCCTTCAAAGCGACGTTTATCGCCTCGGTGGCGTTCTTGGTGAAGGCGACGCGCGAGGAATCGGGCGCGCCTACCAGCCTTGCAAGCGACTCCCTCGCGGAGAATATCACCCGGCTCGCCTCAACGGCCATGGCGTGGCTCGCCCGGCCCGGGTTTCCGCTTATGTGCCTGAGGATCTCGTCGACCCTGGTGTAGACGGCCTCTGGTTTTGGATGGCTCGTGGCCGCGTTATCGAGATAAATCATATTGTTATGTTACCACCTCCGGCGGAAAAGGTCATCAAGTTTAAGGGCCAGTGAGGGGAGAAAAGGGCCCAGGACCTCTACATGGTCATGGGCCTGTCGAGGGTCCGGTACTGCACGGCCTCGGCGATGTGACGGGTCCGTATGCACTCTTCCCCTTCGAGGTCGGCTATGGTGCGAGCCACCTTGAGGACCCTGTCGTAGGCCCGGGCCGAAAGTCCGAGCCTCTCCACGGCCGTTTCAAGCAGCCTTCTGCCTTCGCCGTCGAGGCCGCAGAACCTCCGGAGGAGCTTCGACGTAAGGGCGGCGTTGGAAAAGATCCCGGCGGAGCGGTACCGTCGGGCCTGGGCCTTTCTCGCGCCGTCGACCCTCGCCCTCACCTCGGCCGTGCCCTCGCCTCGGGCCCCGCCGTCCGCGGCGGAGAGTTCCTTGAACCTCACGGCGGGCACGTCGCAGTGGATGTCTATCCTGTCGAGAAGCGGTCCCGAGAGCCTCGACCTGTACTGGGCCACCTTCGGGGGCGTGCACCGGCACTCGCGGACCGGGTCGCCGAGGTGGCCGCAGGGACAGGGGTTCATGGCCGCCAGCAGCATGAAGTCCGCCGGGTAGGTAATCGCGACGGCGGCCCTGGAAATCGCCACGCGGCCGTCCTCGAGGGGCTGACGGAGGACCTCGAGCACGTTCTTCCTGAACTCCGGGAACTCGTCGAGGAAGAGGACCCCGTTGTGGGCGAGGCTCACCTCCCCGGGCCTCGGTATCCTGCCGCCGCCTATGAGACCGGCGTCCGATATGGTGTGGTGAGGCGACCTGAAGGGCCTGGTGGCCACAAGGGCCTCGGCCGGGCCGAGCATACCCGCCACGCTGTGGACCTTGGTGGTCTCTATGGCCTCTTCGAGGGTCATGTCCGGAAGTATCCCCGGGAGCCTCTTGGCGAGCATGGTCTTGCCCGAGCCGGGAGGGCCTATCATGATCATGTTGTGCCCGCCGGCGGCAGCGACCTCGAGGGCGCGCTTGACGTGGGCCTGCCCCTTGACGTCCGAGAGGTCGAGGGCCGTCTCCGGCGCCCCCCTCTTGAAGTACTCGCCTGTGTCGGCCCTGTGGGGGGCGAGCTCCACCTCCCCGTTCAGAAAGCCCACGAGCTCCGAGAGGGCGCCCACGCCGTAGACATCGACCCCGTCGACGATGCCGGCCTCCCTGGCGTTGCCGGCCGGCACTATGAGGCCTTTTCCGAGGGCCCTGGCCGAGAGGGCCATGGAGAGCGCGCCCCTTACGGGCCTTACGGCCCCGTCGAGGGAGAGCTCGCCCACGACGCAGAAGTCATCGAGGCCGTCGCCCTTTACGACCCCCTCGGCCGCGAGGATGCCCACGGCCACGGGGAGGTCGAAGCCCGTCCCCTCTTTTTTCACGTCCGCCGGGGCGAGGTTTACGGTTATCCTCCTGGCCGGGAAGGCGTAGCCGGAGTTCTTTATGGCGGACTTGACGCGGTCCTTGCTCTCCTTGACGGCGTTGTCGGGCAGCCCCACGGTGGAAAAGGAGGGGAGCCCCCTGGAGATGTCCACCTCCACCTCCACGGCGTAGGCGTCTATGCCGAGGGTGGCGCTTGAGAGAACCTTGGAAAGCATCCCGCGTTAGCCCTGTCCTTCCCTTTTACGGCCCTTCGGCCCCAAGGCCCTGACCGGCCCGTTAAATTGTCCCCCTTCTAAAGAGGGGGGATCAGCCGCCCCCGGGCGCCCCCCTGAAACCAGCGGCCCTGGCCACGAGGCCGCGGGCGAAGGCGGGGTTGCTCCTGAAGTGGAGGTGGACGTAGGTTGCGAGCGCCCCGCCCCGCAGATAACCTTCGAGGGCCGGGCCGTCTGTGGCGAAGGTCTTCTGTACGCCGGCGGCTGACCTCGAAAGGGTCGAGTAGTGGTACTCGTGGCCCCTCATGGCGAGGCCCGGGTCGAGGAATGGGCAGCCCGGAAGCGCCTTGACCTCCCTGTAGCCGAGGGCGGCGCGCCTGGTGAGCATCCGGGCCGACCAGGGGAAGACCCCGGCCATGGCGTGCCTATGGCCATCGAGCGTAGCTATGGAGCGGCCGAGGTACATGAGCCCCCCGCACTCGGCGAAGACCGGCATCCCCGCGGCGGCGGCCCTCTTTATCTCACCCTTCAAGGTCTCGTTGGCCTCGAGCTCGGGGGCGTGGAGCTCCGGGTAGCCCCCGCCGATGTACAGGCCGCTCGTCCCCCGTGGAAGGCCGGACGCCTTGAGGGGGCTGAAGAAGACGAGCTCCGCGCCCATATCGGTCAGGATGTCGAGGTTCTCCTCGTAGTAGAAGCAGAAGGCGTCGTCACGGGCCACGGCTATGCGCGCCCCGGGCGGCGACCCGCCATGACCAGCGCCCGCCCGGCCCTTCCCGCCCCCCCAGGCCCCCCGGCGGGCGGCCTTTACGCGGCCCGAGGACCTCATGAGCCCGTCGAGGTCGATGTGCTCTTCGGCCGCCCACGCGGCCCTCTTTATGAAACGCCTCCAGCCTCCCCTTTTCATGTGCCCCCGCGTTACGAGGCCGAGGTGCCGCGATGGCATCTCAAGGAGCGGGTCCCGGGGCAGATACCCGAGCACGCGCACACCGGTGCGGGCGGCGGTGGCGCCCTTGAGCATGGCGAAGTGCCTCGGGCCCGCGACCCTGTTGAAGACGACCCAGCGCACCTCCACCCCTGGGTCGAAGGACTCGAAGCCCTTTACGACGGCCGCAACGGACCCCGCGGTCTTTTCCGCGTTTACGACGAGAAGGACCGGGAGGCCGAGGGCCCTGGCAAGGGAGGCCGTGGAGCCGTCGTCACAGCCCGAAAACCCGCCTCCGCCCCGGCCGTCGAAGAGGCCCATTACCCCCTCCACCACGGCCACGTCCGCCGGGGCGGCCATGGAGGCGAAGGTGGAGCGGACGCCGTCGGCGCCCATCATCCATGTGTCGAGGTTGTAGGAGGCCCGTCCGGCGACGGCCGAGTGGTGTCCGGGGTCGATGTAGTCCGGGCCCGCCTTGAAGGGCCGGACCACGAGGCCCCGGCGCTCGAGCGCGGCGAGGACGGCGAGCGTTACCGTGGTCTTGCCGGCCCCGCTCGAGGCGGCGCCTATTACGAAGGCCCTGGGCCCGTGGCTCTTCATGGCCCTCCCCTTTCTTAAGTGACCCGGTCAGTATATCTTCGTGACCTTGAGGGCCTGATTCGGCCCGCCGTTCAGGAGCTTTACCACCCGGACCCCGTCATCGAAGCGGTCTATGACGTTCACGCAGCCGTAGTCCTGCTCCATGTGGAAGAAGTTCTCGATGGGAAGGCCCAGGGCGTCGGAGAGGACGACCCTGTTGACGCCGCCGTGGGCTACGACGCAGACCTCCCGGTCCCTGTGGCGGTCGAGTATCTCGTCGATGGCGGGCAGGACCCGGCGGCCGAGGTCCACGAGGCTCTCCCCGCCCTTCACCCTTCCCGTGGCGAGGTCCTTGAAGGCGAAGTCCGCCTCCTCGGGGAAGCGCTCCGAGGCCTCCTGGCGCGTAAGCCCCTCCCAGCGGCCGAGGTGGAGCTCCCGGAGGGCTGGCACCTTCACCGGCTCAAGGCCCAGCCCACGGCCGATAATCTCAGCCCCCTTTACGGCCCTCGTAAGGTCGCTCGAATATACGGCTTCGATGGAGCCGGCGCCCTCGGCGGACCGGTCGGCGAGGAACCGGGCGAGCCTCTCCATCTGGGCCACCCCGGCCTCGGTTATGTCCACGTCGAAGTGGCCGTTGTAGCGGCGCTCGTGGTGGTTTACGACCTCGCCGTGCCTTATGATGTAAAGCCTCGTAAAGACCATCCTTAAAACCCTTCGGAACCCATTATATCACCCCGGCATCCCCGCCGGGAAGCCGCCCACGCCGGGCCCGGCGCCGAGCCCGGCCAGAGCGAGACAGAGGAGCAGGAAGACAAGCTCGGCTACCTCGTTGTGGAAGCCGAAGACGTCGCCCGTCACCCCCCCGAGCCTTCTCCTGAAAAAGATCGTTACGGGCCAGGTCCATGCGCCGAGGACCGCGAGAACCACCAGGCCCCGAAGGCCCAGGGCGAGGAACAGGACGGCCGCGGCCACAGCGGTGGCGATAAGGAGCGTAGACGATGAGTTCGAGGCGAAGGACTTGCCGAGCCCCCCGGAGTCCCTCGCGTACCCGGCGAGACAGGCCATGGGGACCATGGCCCATCTGCCCGCCACTGGAAAGGCGAAGAGGACGGGGAGCCTCCACAGCGCGGGAAGCTCCATGACGGCGAGGTACTTTACGAGAATGAGGAGGACCAGGAAGACCACGCCGATGGGGCCGGCCGCGGGGTCCTTCATTATACGGAGCCTCTCTTCGGGGGTCGTCCCTCCCGCGAGCCCGTCCACCGTGTCGGCGAAGCCGTCGAGGTGGAGCCCGCCGGTGGTGATGACGAGGAGTGCCAGGGCCAGGGCCGAGGCTACGGTCCAGGGCAGAAAAAGAGAGAGGCCCAGGGCCGCGCCCGCGATGACGGCGCCCTGCACGGCACCCACGAGGGGAAAGAGGGACATGCTGCGGGCGAGCATGTCGGGCGCGACCACGCCCCCGCCTTTCACCCGGAAGACGGTGAGGAACTGTAACGCCGTAATGAATCGATTCATAGACTCACCCCGCCCGCCGGCCCCGCCGCCCCCCCGGCCCCCTGCCCCCCTTGCCCCCTCAGGACTCCTCGGAGACGCCCGCGTCGCCGAAGGTGGCCATCTCGTTATAGACCCTGACCGCTGCCTCCACGATCGATATGGCGAGCGCCGCGCCCGTGCCCTCGCCGAGCCGGAGGCCGAGGTCGAGGATGGGGTCGAGCCCCATGTGTTCGAGCATCACCCTGTGGCCCTTCTCCACGGAGTTGTGCGAGGCGAAGATGTAGTCCGCGGTCTCTGGCTTCATTTCCACCGCGACGAGCGCCCCGGCCGTGGAGATGAGCCCGTCGGCCACCACCGGGACCCTGCGGGAGGCCGCCCCGAGGACGAGCCCCGTTATGCCGGCTATCTCGGCGCCGCCGACCTTGCTCAGGACGTCGACGGGGTCGGCCGGGTCCGGGGAGTTAGTCCGGATGGAGTCCTTTATTACCTCGATCTTGTGGATGAGGACCTCGTCGTCTATGCCGGTGCCGTAGCCGGTCACGTCCCTTACCGGGGAGCCGGTCAGGACCGCCGCTATGGCGGACGCCGCCGTGGTGTTGGCTATGCCCATGTCGCCGGTGCCGAATATCACGCCCTCGCCGGCGTGCTCGACGGCGAGATTCATCCCGGCCTCGATGCACCTCGTGGCCTCGTCCCTCGTCATGGCCGAGCCGAGTCTCATGTTCCGGGTCCCACGGACGACCTTCCTGTCCACCAGCCCGTCGGAGCCTTCGAAGTCATGGTCCACCCCCATGTCGACGACGACGACCTCGCACCCGGTGTGCCTGGCCAGCACGTTTATGCCCGCCCCTCCGGCGAGGAAGTTGTAGACCATCTGGGGGGTCACCTCCCTCGGGAAGGCCGACACCCCCTCGTCGGCCACGCCGTGGTCTCCGGCGAAGGTGAAGATCACCTTGCGCGTGACCGAGGGGCTCGCCGAGCCGGTCATCGCCGCGTACCTCCTGGCGAGCTCCTCGAGCCGCCCGAGGCTCCCCCGCGGCTTGGTGAGGCTGTCAAGCCTCTCCTGAGCGGCCAGCTCGAGCGACCTGTCCACGCCCTCTATGGACCCCAAAACACTATCCAGCACCGGCATAACGAAACCTCCCATGGCTTTTTAACGATTTTTAACGGCGCCTTTTAAACTGTTTTTCCCCGGGCCCGCCCCGCTACTTGAGCCTCAGCGGGATGCCCGAGGCGGTGAGGTACGCCTCGTCGGCCTCTGCGGCGAAGGCCTGGTTGACGAGCCCGGCGAGGTCCCTGAACCTCCTCGCCAGGGGGTTGTCCGGCACTATCCCCAGGCCCACCTCGTTCGACACGGCCACGACCAGGGCCCGGCACTCCCGCGCGGCGCGGGCCAGCGCACGGGCCTCGCCGAGCAGGTCCCCGTCGGAGAGCCCCGCCTCCATCCGGTTCGAGAGCCAGAGGGTAAGGCAGTCGATGAGGACCGCACCGTAGCCCCCGGCGTCCCTTAGCGCCCCCGCCGGGTCGTCCGGGGCTTCGACAGTCTCCCAGAGGGCGCCGCGGCGGGCCCGGTGGGCGTCGATCCTCTCGGCCATCTCGGGGTCGAGGGGCCGGGCCGTGGCGATGTAGAGTTTTTTCCCCGGGGCCCGGGAGGCGAGGAGCTCGGCGAAGGAGGACTTCCCGCTCCGGGCGCCCCCGGCCACGAAGATGAGCCCCACCTTTCCGGTCCCGTCCATCAGTACTCTATCCCCTCCCTCGCCCCGGTCCCGGCGTCAAAGGGGTGCTTTATCTTGAGCATCTCGGTAACGTAGTCCGCCGCCTGCACGAGCTCGGGCGGCGCGTCCCTGCCGGTCAATACCACCTCGAGCCCGGCGGGCCTCTCGGCGAGGAACCCGAGGAGGTCTTCGGTCTCTATCCAGCCTCCCCTCACCGCGCTTATGACCTCGTCGAGGACGAGGAGGTCGACGGAGCCGGCCATGGCCCGGGCCCTGGCCTTTTCGAAGGTCCCGGCCACGGCCGACCTCACCTTCTCCTCGTCGGTCCTGCCCTTCGTGAACATGGGATGGCGGCAGTTGGAGCGCAGGAGCTCCATGTGAAACCCCTCGAGGGAGCGCAGGATGTTCTTCTCGCCCGATGAGGCCTCGTCCTCCTTGAAGAACTGTACGAAAAGGACCCGGAGGCCCTGGCCCGCGGCCCTGACGGCGAGGCCCAGCGCAGCGGTGGTCTTGCCCTTGCCCTCTCCGGTGTAGACGTGGACCATGCCCCTACGCTTCACAACCGCCGCCCTTCTCTCACTTGAGCGCCCTCCGTCAAAAAACCCACCCCCGGGAGCTCAAAGGATGGGTGCATGACCCCGGCCGACGCGGCCGCCCCTAAAGGAACCTCGTTACGGCGCGGAGCCCCTTTTCCACATCTTCTTCTCCGTGCTGCTCTATCGTGTAGACCGGGTCGTCGGCGTATCTCTCAACGAGGGAGAAGAACTCAGTAAAGTCCACCGAGCCGTCGCCCACGGGCAGGTGCTCGTCCGCGCGGCCGTTGTTGTCATGGATGTGGACCTCCGCCACCCTGGGGCCGAGCTCGCTGAACCACTCCTCCATGGCGGTCCGGGAGAAGATGTTGAGGTGGCCGGCGTCGAGACAGACGCCGAAGCTCGATGAGTCGATCTCCGCCATGAGGGCCTTGAGGCTCGCCGGGGTCCTCTCGAAGATGTTCTCCAGCCCTATGACCACGCCGAGCCCTTCGGCCCTTTCAACGAGCCCGGGCCAGGTCCTGAGGCTCTGGGCGAGCCAGAGGCCCACGTCCCCGCCGAAGAGCCTCTCGTCGTACCCGGCGTGGAAGACGACGTTCGTGGGCCTCAGAAGCTCCATGGCGTCGAAGGTCCGCTCGTACTTCTCCACCGTGGCGAGCCTTCTCTCCTCGTCCGGGTGGCCGGGGCTCATCTCGATGTAGGGGCCGTGGAGGGTGAGCCTCGCTCCGTACTTCTCCACCTCCGCCCTTATGAGCCTGTACTCGCCCCGGTCAGCCCTGTCGAGGTGCGCGCCGTCGAGGTAGACCTCCGGATTTATCCCGGCGGAGAGTATCTCGCCGAGCCTGGAGATCAAAAAGGGGTAGGGCACGTGCACCTGCACCCTTCTCCTGCTCTTCGCCTTGTCCATTTGTTCCATAACCGGTCGACTGTTTAGTTAATCAGAAAAGAGCGGGCCTGTCCAAAGAAAAAACTTTTCACATCATGTTAACCCTTTCGAATGTGCGCTCCCCGGGGGCCGGGGGGTCCGCCGCCCCGGGCGCAAGGCCCGGTCCGCGGGGACGCAACAGGCTGATTTGAGGCCTTTTTCCCTGCCCTCCCGGGGCCTCGTCCGCGCAAAAACCCCTTGACTTTCAAGGCTATTAGCGGTATACAGTATACATGGAGAAGTTTAAAGTGTTGCATTATCCCGCCGAGAAACCCCTCACGTTGCGGGAGCGGATAGTGGAGTTCACCAAGGACGCCATTATCTCCGGTCGCCTCAAGCCCGGCGAGAGGGTCCCGGAGCAGGAGATAGCCGAGAGCTTCGGCATCTCGCGGACGCCCATACGGGAGGCCTTCCGTCAGCTCGAAAGCGAGGGTTTCATAACCGTAACCCCGAGAAAGGGCGCCGTCGTAAGCCCCATAACGGATAAGGACGTAAAGGAGTTCTACTCCATAAAGAGCCTTCTCGAGGGATACGCCGCGCGTACGGCCTGCACAAAGTTCTCCCCCAGGGAGATAAAACGCCTCGAGGGCATGAACGCCCAGATGGCGAAGTACGCCGAGAGGGGAGACGTCAAGAACTTTTTCCGGCTCGACAACCAGTTCCACGACACCTTCCTGGTCGCCTGCGGCAACGAAAAGCTCTGCGTCCTCGTCCACCAGCTCGTCCAGCAGTTCGAGCGCTTCAGGATCACCTCCATGAGCCTGCCCGGCAGGATGAAGGAGTCCGTGGGCCAGCACGAGGAGATCATCCGGGCCTTCCGGGACGGCGACGAGGAGCGCGTCGAGACGCTGGTAAGGGCCAACGCGGAAAAGGGCGGGAGCACGCTCGTCGAGGAAATCCTGAAGGACAAGGTCAAGCATGGCACGAGTTAACACGCCAGAGGCGGCGGCGAGGCTCGCCAGGACCATAGTCTCCGACATAGCCCTTTACAACAAGGAGAAGGTCGCCGACGGCATCAAGAACGACAGCCTCTTCGACCTGCTCGCCAAGGAGCTCAAAGAGGGCCTCGACCTCTACAAGAGCAAGGTCTCCCCGGAGATCGACGGGAACAACACCTACTACAACCTCGCCATCGTCGACATCCTCGTAAAGAGGTGCGGCGAGATCGACTCCGACATCTGGTAGGGGGCCGGGGGCGGAGGGGGGCGGGGGGCGTCTCAAAGGGTCTTTCGCCCTCTTTATTTTCCATGAACCTTCTCGGTCGGGATGCCAGGGTTTCTTGTCGTGATAGAGAAGGCGGATGGTAATTGGTCCGCTTACGCGCCGGACCTCCCGGGCTGCGTGGCCGCGGGCTCTACGCCCGAGGAGACCGTGAGGAACATGGACGACGCCATTCGCATGCACATTCGTGGCCTCGAAGAAGACGGCTTGCCGGTCCCCGAGGCTGAGTCCAGAGCCGAATATATCGCCGTCGCCGAATAGTGGGGGACTAAAGCGAATGGCTAAAGAGGAACGTATAGCGTCCCCTGTCTTTTTACATCCATACTCAAGTCCCCTGATAACCGATCCCCTTTTTTACCCCGACTTCTTTTCCTCTATAGTGCATTGAGTTAAATATTACCGTCTTTAATAACCCCATGGAAAGAACCCACACCTTTACCGTCACCGGCGACCGGGCCCGCGCGAGGGCCGACGTCTTCCTCGCCGAGAAACTCGCCCCCCTTACGCGCTCGCAGGCACGGGCCCTCTTCGAAAGGGGACTCGTCACCATCGACGGGGCCCCGGTTAAGGCCGCCCAGAGGCTCCGGGCCGGCGAGGTCGTGGTGGCGAGGGTCCCCGCGCCCCCGGACCACCCCGGCGGCGGGCCCGAGCCCGAAGACCTGCCGCTCGAGATACTCTACGAGGACCGTGACGTAATCGTGGTGAACAAGCCCGCCGACATGGCCGTCCACCCCGGGGCCGGAAGGCGCTCGGGTACGCTCGTGGGCGCGCTCCTTCACCACACCGGCGATCTATCCCGTATCGGGGCCCCGGACCGCCCGGGCATAGTCCACCGCCTCGACAAGGACACCACCG
>JBHHVK010000050.1:0-12082 GCA_046754205.1 Thermodesulfobacteriota bacterium | reverse complement strand
GTGGTATTCAGCCGGCAGTTCGCCACCATGATAGACGCCGGGCTCCCGCTCGTCCAGTGCCTCGACATACTCTCGAGCCAGCAGGAAAACCCGGAGTTCAAGAAGGTCCTCATCGACGTCAAGGGTTCGGTCGAGGGGGGCTCCACCTTCGCCGACGCCCTTAAGAAACACCCCAAGGTCTTCGACGACCTCTACGTCAACCTCATAGCCGCGGGCGAGATCGGAGGCATCCTCGACATAATCCTCAACAGGCTCTCGGGCTTCCTCGAGAAGGCCGAGAAGCTGAAGGGGAAGATCAAGGGCGCCATGACCTACCCCGTTGCGGTCATCATCATAGCATGCCTCGTCGTGGTGGGACTCCTCGTATGGGTGGTCCCCATATTCGATGACATGTTCGAGGGCTTCGGCCAGGCTCTGCCGGCCCCCACCCAGATAATAGTCAACATGAGCGAGTTCCTGCAGAGATCGTGGTATATCCTGGTAGCCGCCCTGGTGGGAACGGGGGTGGCCATAAACAGGACATACGCCATGCCGAAGGGCCGAAGGCTCATAGACGGCCTGCTGCTGAAGCTCCCGGTCTTCGGAGACCTCCTCCGTAAGACGGCCGTGGCCAGGTTCACCCGCACCCTCGGGACGATGATATCGAGCGGCGTGCCGATACTCGAGGCCCTTGACATAGTCTCGAGGACATCGGGGAACGTGGTCATCGAGGCCGCGATCGTGAAGGCGAGGAAGAGCCTCAGCGAGGGAAAGACGCTCGCCGACCCGCTCATCGATACCAAGGTCTTCCCCGGGATGGTCACACAGATGATAGCCGTCGGCGAGGCCACCGGCGCCCTCGACGTCATGCTCACCAAGATCGCCGACTTCTACGAAGATGAGGTGGACGCGGCGGTCGATGCCCTCACGTCCCTCATAGAGCCCATGCTCATGGCGTTCCTCGGTGTCGTGGTGGGCGGACTCGTCATAGCCCTGTACCTGCCCATATTCCAGATCGCCGGCGCCGCCTCCGGCTGAGGCCAAAGACAATGGAAGAAGGGGGAAGTAGAGAGCGTCTCAGGGCCAGGATCCTGGCCATGATGGTCCTGAGGGTCGTAATCGCCATAGTATTCCTCGGTGTTACGACCTGGTTCGAGGCGCGGGGGCAGGCCGACCCGAGGATAAGCTTCTGGCCGCTCTACGGGGTGGTGGTTGCCATCGGGTCGCTGACCATCTTCTACTCCCTGTACATGGGGAGGGCCAGGAACCTCGTCCTCTTCACCTACGGTCAGGTGAGCGTCGACATCGTCCTGGTTACCCTCATCGTCTTCATCACCGGGGGCGTGGAGAGCTACCTTCCCACCCTCTATTTCCTCTCCATACTGGGAAGCTCCATCGTCCTGGGTCGTCGCGGCGGGCTCTTCGCCGCGAGCTTCGCCTCCATCGCCTACGGCGTACTCATAGACATGGACTTCTACGGGTGGCTTCCCGAGGGCCTCAAGGCCTTCTCGCCCGGAGAACCCCACGAGTGGTTCGACGTGCTCGCCACGGTGGCGATCAACATACTCGCCTTCTTCACCGTCGCCTACCTCTCCGGCTATCTCGCCGAGCGGACGGCACGGGCGGAGCGGGACCTCGAGGAGAAGGAAGTAGACTTCGAAAGACTCGAGGAGCTCAACAGGCAGATAGTCGAGAACATCACGAGCGGGATAATGACCCTCGACGAGGACCTCAGGATAACATCCTTCAACGGAGCGGCAGAGGCGGCGGTTGGATGGTCCCTGCGCGAGGTTTACCGGAAGAGCGTCTCGGACGTCTTCCCGGGTATGCTGAACGAGAGAGGGAGCGTAACCCCGGCGGGGCTCCGCGAGGAGGGGAGCTTTGCGAGGAAGGACTCCACGGAGGTATACCTCGGCTACACCATATCAGAGGGAGGCGGGGGCGACGCCGCGAGGATCGTCATATTCTCGGACCTCACCAAGATAAAGGGCCTTGAGGAGAGGCTCCGCAGGGACGACAGGCTCAGGGCCCTCGGAGAGCTCTCCGTGGGCATAGCCCACGAGATACGGAACCCCCTGGCGTCGATAAGCGGCTCCATACAGGTCCTGAGGGCCGGGCTCGAGCTCGCCGACGATGACAAGAGGCTCATGTCCATCGCGCTCAACGAAACGGAGAGGCTAAACGGGCTCATCACCGACTTCCTCCTCTTCGCAAAACCGGCCAGGGGCAAGCGCGGAGTGATAAACCTCACCTGTGCGGTGGCCGGGGCCCTCGATATCTTCAGGAATTCGCCCGAGGCCGGCGGCATTTCCATGGAGTCCGACATGGACGACGACATATTCGTCATGGGCGACGAGCGGCAGATGTGCCAGGTCTTCTGGAACCTCTTCGTCAACGCCGCCCACGCCATGCACGAGGGGGGCCGCCTCAAGGTCTCCACGAGGCTTCTCGCCACCGCCCCGGGCTCAGAGCAGGTGCACCGCTACGTGGAGCTCAGGGTGGCGGACAACGGCTGTGGGATAGCCCGGGAGGACATCGGCAGCATATTCGACCCCTTCTTCTCCACCAAGGACGGCGGCACCGGGCTGGGACTTTCCGTCGTGCACAGGATAGTGGAGAGCCATGACGGGTCCATAAAGGTGACGAGCACGCCCGGCGAGGGGACCGTCTTTCGGATAGTCTTCCCTCTGGCCGAAGAGGCCCCGGCGGCGGCGGCAGGCGAGGCATGATGAAGACGAAGAGCCATGACACGGCGGGTGCGAGGATCCTTATCGTAGACGACGAAAAGGACATGAGGGACTTCCTTGAGATCATGCTCGGCAAGGAGGGCTACGAGGTCCGGAGCGCGGCGAGCGCCGGGACGGCGCCCGCCGCGGTCAAGGACTACCACTTCGACCTGGTGATTACCGACTTGAGGATGCCCGGCCTCGGCGGGCTCGCCTTCATCAAGGCCCTCAAGGAGATGGACCCGGATACCATCGCCATAATGATAACCGCCTACGCAAGCGTGGATACCGCCATCGAGGCGATGAAGGCCGGGGCATACGATTACTTCACCAAGCCCTTCAATGTCGACGAGATAAAGCTGAACATCAAGAAGGCCCTCGATTCGAGGAAGCTCGAAAGAGAGAACAGGCTGCTTAAAAAGGAGTTCAAGAGCAAGTTCGGCTTCTCGAACATCATAGGCACGAGCGCGAGGATGACCGACGTTTACAGGCTCGTCATGACGGTCGCTCGCGCCCGGACCACGGTGCTCATCTCCGGCGAGTCGGGTACGGGCAAGGAGCTCGTCGCCAGGGCCATACACTGCGAGAGCGACAGGAAGGACAGCCCCTTCGTGGCGATAAACTGCGGGGCCATACCGGAGAACCTCCTCGAGAGCGAGCTCTTCGGCTGCCAGAAGGGGGCCTTTACCGGGGCGGTGGCGAGCAGGGCGGGGATAGCCGAGGAGGCCGACGGAGGCACGCTCTTCCTCGACGAGATAACCGAGCTGCCCTTGAGCCTCCAGGTAAAGCTCCTGAGGTTCATACAGGAGAAGAGCTTCAGGCGCGTGGGCGGGACCGCCGACATAAACGTGGACATCCGGCTGATAGCCGCCACCAACAGGGATATCGAGGCCGAGGTGAGCTCCGGCAGGTTCCGCGAAGACCTCTACTACAGGCTCAACGTCATACAGATTGCGCTGCCCGCGCTCCGCGACCGAAAGGATGACATACCTTTACTTGCAAAACACTTCCTCTATAAGTACAATAAGGCACTCGGCAAGGATATCGGGCGGATATCCGAGCAGGCCATGGGCCGCCTTGTGGACTACGATTACTCCGGGAACGTCCGGGAGCTCGAGAACATAATAGAGAGGGCCGCCACGCTTGAGGGGTCGGGCGTAATCACGCCAGAGAGCCTTCCGCCCCACCTCAACGGGGGTGGGGGCGGGCTGCAGGGGCCGGGCCCCGGGCCCGCCTCGGCCGCGCGGACCGCGGAGGCCGACGTCACCACGACCGTGCCCGACGGCGGCATGGACCTCGAAAAGACCGTCGAGGATATGGAGAAGGCGATACTCTCCGACGCCCTGAAAAAGAGCGGAGGGGTAAAGAAAAAGGCAGCGGAGCTCCTCGGGCTGTCCTTCAGGTCGATGAGGTACAAGCTGAGCAAATATGATATCACGGAGTCCTGACCGCGCCGAACGGCTCATCGTAGCAGTCCTCTTCGTCACGCTTGTCACCTTAATCTTCTTTCAGGCCTTCCAGAAACAGCACTTTGATTCGGACATCTTCTGGGCCCTCAAGAGCGGCGAGTGGATAACCGCCAACCTCAAGGTCCCCGCTACCGACCCTTTCAGCTACACCTTCGGCGGCGAGCCCTGGATAGACTTCACCTGGGGCTTTCAGGTCATCGCCCACCTCTTCCATGCGGGCCTCGGCGGCTGGACCGGCCTCTTCGTCCTCCAGCTCATCGTCTCGGGCGCGCTCTTCTTCGTCGTCTTCCGTAACGCACGGCTCCTCGGCCGAAGGAGGACGTGGCTCGTGGCGGCGGTCCTGGTGACGCTCTTCGCCAGCTCCTACCCGAGGCTCATCATCCGCCCCCACCTTCCGGCCTATCTCCTTATCTCGCTTTTCCTCTACCTCTTCACCCTGTACGAGAAGACGGGCCGGAAGCGGTGCCTGGCGGCGCTCCCTCTGCTACAGGTCCTCTGGGTGAACACGCACTCGAGCTTCATCCTCGGCATCTTCATAGTCGGCGCCTACGCCGCCGGGAGGGTCGTCGACGAGTGGAGGTCCGGGGGCTTCGGCTTCAGGCTCGACCTGAGCGGAACGGCCAAGGGTTATCTGCTGGCAGCGGCCGCCATGCCGGTCGTATCTCTCGCCAACCCCTACGGGCCGAGGCTCCTCGTCTTCCCATTCATCCATCAGGGCGCGGACAACGCCGACGCCCTGAGGCACATAGGCGAGTGGCAGAGCCTGCCGCTAAACGAGATACTCTTCTACCTCTACCCCGTGCCGGTCGACAACTTCGCCTTCAAGGTGCTGCTCCTCGGGGCCCTGGCGGCCCTGGTCCTCAACTACAGGCGCGTAAAGACCCGGGACGTCCTGATACTCGCCGGGGCGTTCTACATGGCATGGTCGCACATAAGGTGGTTCGCCCAGTTCGGGTACTTCGCCGCCCCCGTGCTGGTGGCCAACCTCGCCGCCTATCTCGACGCGAGAAGGCCCCGGGAGGCCCGTGCCGGCGCATATGGGGCCGAAGGCGGGGGCGGCGAGCGCGCATGGAAGTGGGGCGCCATCCTCATAGCGTCAATGATCGCGGCCATCGTGACGCCGAACTTCTTCGGCAGGTCCACGAGGGCCCACTACGGCATCGGGGAGGAGAGGGGGGCCTACCCCGCCGCCGCCGTCGAGTTCATAAAGGACCGGGGCATAAGCGGGAACGTATTCAACGAATACGTCTTCGGCGGCTACCTCATCTATCATACCTACCCCGAGGTCAGGCCCTTCATCGACCCGAGGACCCCTACGGTCTACTCCCCGTACTTTTTCTGGGCGTCGAGGCTCGCCGACGACGAGCGCGTCTGGGCCCGCCTCGAAGAGCGCTACGGCATCGACATGGCGCTCCTGAGGCCCGACACCAAGGTCTGCGGCAACCTCTGGAAGGACCCCCGTTGGGTACCCGTGATATTCGACGACAAGTCGGTGCTCTATCTGAAGGACGTCCCCCGCTTCGGCGCGATAATATCGGACTACGGCCTCCGATACACGAACCCCTGCTCCACCGGGTCGAGGTACGAGATGCCGGAGAAGACCGAAGACCTCGAGGGGATGAGGACCGAGCTCTCCCGGATGACCGACGGCCCGGCGGGCGGGGCCTCAAGGCCATGGAGGCTCCTCGGGCTCGTCTCGACCGAGCTCGGAGGCCGCGCCGGGGCCCAGAAGCGCGCTACCCTCCTGGGGGAGGCGGTCGGCGCCCTTGAGTCGTCGCTGGCCCTAAAGGACGACTCGACGGGCTGGTACTACCTCGGGACGGCCCAGGGCAGGCTCGGCCGCAAGGGGGAGGCCGTCGCCTCATTCCTCCGCGCCATCCGCGCCGACGGGTCGAACAAGGACGCATGGCTCGGTGCCGGGGTGGCCTACTTCGACATGAAGGAGTATGACGAGGCCGTAAGGCGCCTCACCAGATACGTGTTGCTCGCCGACGACACCTCGACCTTCCTCGGATACCGCACGCTCGGCAGGGCATGCCTGGAGACCGGGGACCTCGGCTGCGCCGAGGCCTACCTCAAGAGGGCGGCCCTCATCGCCGAAGACCCCGAGGGGCTTGCCGGGTCCAGGTACTACCTCGGCAACGTCTACCTCGCCGAGGGACGCTTCGCCGAGGCGACGGCGGAGTACGCCGAGGCCCTTCGGATGGACCGCGGCTACGGGGACGCCCTCAAAAAACTCTCCAGGGACCTCGCGGGGCAGGGCAAAAATGAGATGGCCAGGGCCGTGGAGGCGGCGATATCCTCCGCCGGGGGCGGCGACTGAGGGGCCCAGTTGACACTAATTGTCACTATTTTGACGGCAGGGTGGGCCTAAAGGGCCGGGCTTTCGGCTAACATGTTGTTTTCATGGAAAAAATAAAAGTGGTACGTTTCTTGCTTTTTATCTGACCCTAAAGACGGGGGAGGATAGGGACTTCAACATGCCGAAAAAGATCACCGCGTCGAAAGGCGATAGCGGCTTCACGCTCGTGGAGCTCCTTATCGTGGTGGCCATCATCGCCATCCTCGCCGCCATCGCCGTCCCCCAGTTCTCCAAGTACAGGCTCCGGGGCTTCAAGGGGGAGCTCGACTGGGACACCAAGAACGCCTACAACGCGGCCCAGGCCTATCTGTCAAGCAACCCCTTCGCCACGGTCGACTCGCTGGCCAAGCTCAAGGCGGGGGGCTACACGCGCTCCCCCAACGTGACCCTGATATCCTCCGACATGACCCTCGGGTCCGGGTCCATATTACTCAAGAGCGTCACTCTCAAGAGCTCCGGAAAGTCCAACAACTCCATCGCCTACTATAACGGCAAGTTCCTCCTCGCCACCCCCCCGAATTAACCCGGCCCCGGCGTCCCTCTCCGCGCGCGGCAGACGCTCGAATGGTGACGGTTTTTGTCACGGCGGCCGACGTTTTTTGTCACACCGGGGATCTCGGAAAGAGAGTGCGATTGCTTAACATGCTGATTCTACTCATTTTATGTGTTTGGCACGGCAATTGCAATAGTTTATGGGCAATGAATCTTCAAGTTTCTCCGGGTTCTACCGAAGTTTTAGGAAAGCATATATAAAAGTGGGTCAGTGAGAAAGGAGAGAGTTATGATGCTGCAGAAGATGCTCAGGAAGGCAAGGAAGGAAGAAGCGGGTTTCACGTTGGTGGAGCTCCTGATAGTCGTGGCGATCATCGCCATCTTGGCGGCCATCGCCATCCCGCAGTTCACGAAGTACAGGCTCAGGGGCTTCAAGTCCGAGATCGACGCCGACACGAAGAACGCCTATACCGCCTCCCAGGCCTATCTGACGGACAACCCCGGCGGAACGGTGGATTCGCTCGCCAAGCTCAGGATCGGCGGGTACATGCCCTCGGGCAACATCTCACTCGTTTCCGCAAGCGTAACCCTCGGCAGCGGTTCGATCATCCTCAAGTCCACCGCTCTGAAGGCCGCAACCGAGATGAACAACTCCGTCGTCATGTACAACGGCAAGTTCACCCTCGTCACCTTGAAGTGACGCACCTCCCGCCCGCGGAGGAGGGGGCTTCGGCCCCCTCCTCCTTTTTTTGTTGAGGCTGCGCGGTGTTGACCGGTGGCGCCGGCGGGTGTTATCATGCCCGGTAACGTAATTACGCACGGACATTATGACACGCTCCAGGTCCGTATACATAAAGCTGCTCCCCCTCCTCCTCGTTCCCCTCGGCCTTTGCCTGTACGCCGGGGCGCTCGGGGCGCCTTTCGTCTATGACGACAAGGGCTACATCCTCCAGAACGAGACGATAAGGTCGCTCGCCAATTTCACGGACCTCTCGGGCACGAGATACCTGGGCTTTCTGTCCTTCGCGCTGAACTACGCGGCCGGCGGCCTCGACCCGTTCGGCTACCACCTCGTAAACGTACTCATACATACGGCCAATGCCGTCCTCGTATTCTTCCTTGTCACGTCGGCGGCCGATACCCCGCTCCTGAGGAGGTTCATCTCCTCCAGGGAGCTCCCGCGCGACGTAATCCCGGCCGCGGCCTTTGTCTCCGCCCTCATATTCCTCGCCCACCCGGTCCAGACCCAGGCGGTGACTTACGTAACCCAGAGGTTCGCCTCGCTGGCGACGCTGTTCTACCTCGCGGCCGTGGTATTCTACTCGCAGGCGCGCGTCTATTTCAGCGGCGAGCCGGGCGAGGGGAGGGTCAGAAGGTGGCTCTTCTACTCCATCGCCCTTCTGTCGACTCTCATGGCCATGAAGACGAAGGAGATAAGCTTCACGCTCCCCTTCGTAATAGCGCTTTACGACTTCCTCTTCTTCCAGGCCGGCCCCGCCGGAGGCCCTTGGGCGAGGCGTACCCTTCTGAGGGTGCCATTCTACCTGACGCTCATCGTGATACCCCTGGCGATCCTGGGCCCCGAGCTAGGCCTCGGAGGCGTGGGCGGGGGCGATACGGCCGAGGTCCTCCGCGCCAAGCAGCTGAGCGAGGCCGGGGAGCTGTCGAGATACCTCTACACGCTTACCCAGTTCCGTGTCATAGTCACCTACCTGAGGCTCCTCGTGTACCCGGCGGGCCAGTCCATTGACTACCAGTACCCGCTTTCCGGGTCGCTCCTGGAGCCGGCCACCGCCGCATCATTGGCCTTCATCGTCGTATTTCTGTGCTTCGCCCTGTACGCGGCCCTGAGGTCCCTCAGGCACAGGTCCCCGCTGGGCATGCTCTTCTCCTTCGGGGTCTTCTGGTTCTTCATCACCCTGTCGGTGGAGTCCTTTGTCGTCCCCATCCAGGACGTCATATTCGAGCAGAGGGTCTATCTTCCGAGCGTCGGGTTCATAACGGCGGCCGTGGTCGCGGTCTTCTATCTCGCCTGTGAGCTCGGCCGCCGCGGTGTGGCGGCCTTGAGGCCGGCCACCGTGGCCGTAGTCCTGACCGCGCTTGTGCTTCCTCCGCTCGCCTACGGCGTAGGCCAGCGCAACAGGCTATGGAACGACGAAGTGCTGCTCCTCAACGACGCCATCGAAAAGTCTCCCGGCAAGCACAGGCTCTACTACGCGAGAAGCGCGGCCCTCTTCGACAGGGGCGAGCTCGAAGGCGCGCTGCGCGACGCCGAGGCGGCGCTCGAGATCAATCACGACTCCCCGGACGCCTACAACATGAGGGGCATAGTGCGCGCTGCCATGGGGGCCTATGCAAAGGCCATAGAGGACTTCACGATGGCCGTGGCCCTCTCCCCGGACGACGAAATGGCGTTCCACAACCGAGGGCTCAGTTACGCCGCCCTCGGGGACTACGCTTCGGCGCTTACCGACTACACCACGGCCATATCCCTTGACCCGGAGTTCGCGCTCGCCTACAACGACCGCGGCGTGGCCTATGCGCGGCTCGGTATGGTCGAGGCGGCCACGAGAGACATCAAGGCCTCCTGCGACCTCGGCAACCCCACGGCCTGCGAGAACATGGTGCTGCTTACGGCGACCGCCGCGGCGCACTGACCGGGCCCGACCGCACGGGCATTAAAGGATAATACCTGAATATGAGCACACCCGGAACAGACCCGGCCGGAGCGTGGTCCCGGAGGCTGTGGCCCTTCGCAGCCCTGCTCCTGGTCATCTTCGGCTTCGAGCTCGTGGACGGGATACTGTCGAGCATTAGGGGAGGGGACGCCCCGGTTTACGTGCTGCTGGCCAAGTCCATCGCCACGGGGGCCGGCTTCTCGGACCTGAACCTGCCGGGCGCGCCCGCGCACACACAGTACCCTCCGCTCCTGCCGCTCCTCCTGAGCCCCCTTTACCTCCTCTACGGCTTCAACTTCACGGTCATGCGCATCGCCGTGCTGCTCTTCGCGGCGGCCGCGGTCTACATGACCGGCAGGCACTTCGAGAGGGTCGGCGGAGGCGGGCTCGCCGCGGCGGTGGCCTTTCTGGTGGGCACTAACTACTTCTTCCTCTTTTTCGCCCGCGAGATAATGACCGAGGCGCCCTACGCCTTCTTCTCCATGGCGGCCCTCTACTTCTTGAGCAGGCACGCCTCAGAGGACCCGAGGACGGCCGAGGGGTCGAGGCCCTTCGTGCTCCTCCTGCCGGCCCTCTTCGCGCTCGCCTACATGACCCGCATGATAGGGGTCACGCTCTACGCGGGGGCGGTGGCGGCCCTGGCGGCCTCCACCCTGGCGAGCCCGGCGCGCGACGGCCTCAGGCGCGCCGCCGCGAGGCGTCTCGTCCTCTTCGCGGTCATGGCCATCCTACCCTTCGTCGTCTGGTCCCTGAGAGGCGCGCTCGTCGGCGGGCAGGCCGATACCTACGAGTCCATCTTCTTTCAGGCCGACTACTACTCCCTCGACAAGGGTGGCGCAGGACTCGTGGCGCTGGCCTCCCGTTTCGCCGAAAACGCCGCCGATTACTTCAGGGCCGTACCGCTGTCCATGATCACCTCATCGGAATTGAAGGACCTGCTCCCGGCCGGGGCCCTCTATCTCCTCTGCATCGTGCTGCTGGTTGTCCTTGCGGCCGGCCTCGTCCGTGAGCTGTGGTTCACCAGGGGGCCGATGGAGTTCTACACGCTCTTTTACTTCGGCCTCCTTTCGGTCTGGCCCGTCTACGGCAGCGGGGACGCGCGCAGGTACGTGGTCCCCATGCTCCCCCTTCTGTACTACTACCTCCTTACCGGCGCGCGGGTCCTGCTGTCGCTCGGAGAGGCGAGGGCCGGAGGCCGGATGGGTTTCGGGACCGCGGCGTCCGTTCTGGCCGCGGTGCTGCTCTTCATGAACGTCTTCGAGGTCAGAACGCTCCTGTGGCCCCCGACGGCGGCCCAAAGGGTGCTCTACGGCGCGCTCGCCGCGAAGAGGGACTTTTCCGGTCGGATAGAGGACGTCACCCCGGCGGCCATGGGCGCCGACTACTTCGCCGGCCATGTCCCCTGCTTCGCGAGCTACCTCCGTGCGGCGGAGTACCTCGGGGGCGTCATGGGCCCCGGCGACGTGGTCGTTACGAGAAAGCCCGAGGCCGTCCACCTCGTGAGCGGGCGCTACTCGGTGAGGTTCCCCTACACGGGGGACACGCTGGCGATGGACCGGTTCATGAACGCCGTGGGGGCGGGCTACGTCCTCCTCGACGCCTGTTATCCGGAGTCGTCCATGTACATGGTCCCCTACGTCCTGGAGAGGGGGAATCGTTTCGGGATTGTCTACGACGACGGAAAGGGCACGGTGCTCCTCAAGGTCCTCGGCAGGCGGAGCACCTGAGGCGGGTGTTGGAGGGTTGGAATGGAAAGGCCCGGCCCGGATTTTCCGGGCCGGGCCTTGGCCTTTATTCTATCCCTTCCGGCCGCCCCGTACACGGGGCCGGGGACGCCCTCAGGCGGTCTCTATCTCCTTGATGTCCACCGAAGTGTGGCCGAACTCCTGGAAGCGGTTGGTCTTGACCTTTACGTCACAGGGGTTGCAGTGGCCGAAGACGTGGCAGGGGCGGTATATGTCCTCGAGCTCGTAGGCCGGGTCGGTGATGCTGCCGACGGGTTCGCGGCCCTCGTAGATGTCGCTGTGGCAGCGGTAGACCCCGCCTTCGCTGCCGAGTATCAGCTCGGTGGTCTTGCAGAGGACGGTCTTGCTGAACCTGCCCTCGGTCGAGCCCTCGTACTTGTAGGTCCCGTACATCCTGCCCTCGTACTCTCCGAGGAACTCCTTGAAGCGGAAGTCGATGCCGAGGGACTTGCAGTGCTTCTGGGCCCGCCTGACCTCCGCTTCCTGCTTCGGGTGCAGCACGCCCCATATGCCGATGCTGAAACCGGCGTCGAGCATGGTGAGGACCTTTTCCACGAGGGGGTCTAGCTCCATGGTCTCCGGGTGGTAGCTCACCCGGATGCTTGCGTAGGGGGAGTCCCGCTTGATCCTC
>JBHHVK010000049.1:0-12190 GCA_046754205.1 Thermodesulfobacteriota bacterium | reverse complement strand
CCCCTCACTCCCCCGTGCTGTTCGCTATCTCCAGCCCCTTGCACTTCTCCCAGAGCGTCTTTCTCGACACCCCGAGGAGCTTGGCCGCCAGCGTCTTGTTCCCCTTCGCCTCCTTGAGGACCTTGGCGATGTAGTGTCTTTCGAATTCCTTTATCGCCTTGGAGAGCCCCGGGTCCCCCTTGAGGTTCCTCATCACCTTGAAGCAGTCGTTGAGGTCGCCGTCCACCTCCTCGGAGAGGTCCCAGGGCTGGATCTCGGACCCCTTGGAGAGGACGACGGCGCGCTCCACGGCGTTTTCGAGCTCGCGGACGTTGCCCGGGAAGGGGTGTTTCAACAGGAATTCCTCGGCGTCGGCGGAAAAGCGCTTCTCGGACTTGCCGTGCTGCCCGGTATAGAAGTCGAGGAAGTGTCCGGCCAGAAGCATTACGTCCTCCTTCCTCTCCCGGAGCGGCGGCAGGGTAATGGGCACCACGTTGAGCCTGTAGTAGAGGTCCTCCCTGAAGACCCCCTCGGCGGCCTCCTTCTTCAGGTCCCTCTGCGTGGCGCAGATTATCCTTACGTCGGCCTCGAGGGTCTCGGTGCCGCCGAGACGGTCGAACTCCTTTTCCTGCAGCACCCGGAGGAGCTTTACCTGCACCCGCGGGGAAAGCTCGCCTATCTCGTCGAGGAAGATGGAACCTCTGTCGGCGAGCTCGAACCTCCCCTTCTTCTGGCTCACCGCCCCGGTAAAGGCCCCGCGCTCGTAGCCGAAGAGCTCGGCCTCGAGGAGCGTTTCCGGCAGGGCCGCGCAGTTTATCTTCACGAAGGGTTTTTCCCTGCGGGCGCTGTTGTAGTGGATGGCGTTGGCTATGAGCTCCTTGCCCGTGCCCGACTCGCCGAGGAGAAGCACCGTGGAGTCGGTCTGGGCCACGGTCCTGACGCGGTCGAATACCCCCTTTATCCTCTCGGACTTGCCTATTATGCCGCTGAAGTTGTACTTGTCCCCCATCTGTTCCTTCAAGAGGGTGTTCTCCTGTTCGAGGTCCTGCATCCTCAGGATGCGCCTTACCATCATGAGGAGCTCGTCCATGGAAAAGGGCTTTGTGACGTAGTCGTAGGCCCCGAGCCTCATGGCCTCGACGGCCGTATCCACGGACCCGTGGGCGGTTATCATGATGACCATCGTCTCGGTGCAGAGGCGCTTGCAGTGCCTGAGCACGTCGAGGCCGTCGCCGTCGGGCAGCCGCAGGTCGGTTATCACCACGTCGAAGCTCCTGAGCTCGATAAGCTCCTTTCCCGCCGCGCAGAGCTCGGTCTCCTCCACGTCGTAGCCCTCGCCCGCGAGGGCGTCGCTGATCGATATCCTCATCAGCGGCTCGTCGTCTATGATAAGCACCTTCGGCGTTCTCGGCAAAACGTTCCTCCTCGGTTCAGTCCGGTATGGGGAGGTAAACCTTGAATGAAGTGCCCGCCCCGGGCGCGCTCTCCATCTCTATCCTCCCGTTGTGACGCTCCACTATGCCCCGGCTCACCGAGAGCCCGAGCCCCGTGCCCTTGCCCACCCCCTTGGTGGTGAAGAAGGGGTCGAATATCCTGCTCCCCGTCTCGCTGTCCATGCCCACGCCGTCGTCGGACACCTCTATGCAGAACCGGTCGTTCTCGGTGCGCGTGGAGATGTCTATCACCCCCTCGCCGTCGACGGCCTGGATGGCGTTCAGGATGAGGTTTACGAGCACCTGCTCGAGCTGGTGCCTGTCCACGAGTATCCCCGGCATGCCTTCGCCGAGGCTGGTGGCGAGCCTTACGTTCTTTCCCCTGGTCATGTGCTGGAAGAGCGGGACGATGCCGGTTATCATCCCGTTTACGTCCGTGAGCTTCAGCTCCGGCTCGTGCTGCTGCGAGAAGTCCAGGAGCTGGCGGACTATGTTCTGCACCCTCTTTATCCCCTCCTCCATGAAGCCGATGTACTCGGCCTTGCGGTCCTCGGAGATGTTGCTGCTGCGGAAGTTGTATAGGAAGTTGAGGATGCCGCCGAGCGGGTTGTTCACCTCGTGGGCCACCCCGGCGGCGAGCTGGCCCACGGCGGCGAGCTTCTCGCTCGATATCACGCTCGCCTCCATCTCCTTGCTCTTCGTCACGTCCTCGGCCATCCAGACGACGTACTCCACGGGGCCGCCCTTCTCTGAGAGGATGGGGAAGATGGTGGTCCTGAGGTGTATGTCCTTGGGCCTCTCGCTGCCGCGCGGGAGGACCTGCTCGAGCCGGCGGGGGGCCCCGGTGGAGAAGACGCTGCGTATGACCTCGTCGAGACCCTCGGTGAGCTCTTCGTTGGGCAGGTGGTTTATGAAGTTCCGGTTGTAGCAGTCTGCCGAGGAGTTGCAGATGGGGCACGCCCGTGCCGCGTGCCTGTTCCAGACCGCGATGGACATGTTCCTCTCGATGACGTAGAGGCAGTAGGGGAGGCTGTTGATGATGGACTCGATGAGCACCTTCTGGCTGGCGAGCTTGTTCTGGCTCGTGCGTATGCTCGTCTGGTTCTCCCTCAGGCCCTCCACCATTATCGCGAAGGTCCGCGAGAGGTCCGCTATCTCGTCGCCACCGTCCCGGAGGGGGGAGGTATGGATGCTGAGGTCCCCGGTGGCCACGAGCTGCGCCTTGCGGGTGAGCCACTTTATGGGCCTCGTTATCCTGTAGGTTATTATGGAGCCGAGCCCCGTGGCCATGAAGAGCCCTATGAGGGCTACGGAGATGATGGCCTTGATGTTGTCGTACTGAAGCTCGACGAACCTCTCCTTCGGGAGCCCGACGGCGAGCGAGCCTATGACCTCGCCGGCCTGGTTTACTATGGGGTCGAAGGCGGTGATGTAGAACCTGCCCCCCATGAAGGCCTCGCCACGGAAGCCGTCGGCCGAGTTTATTCTCCGAAGGAGGCCGGCGTCGAGGGTCTGCCCGATGGTCCTTCTCTCGCTTTCCGTTACGAGGTTGGACGAGACCTGGACCCCGCCGAGCGAGATGGCCACGAGCGAGCCCGGGAGGCTTTCGGCGAGCACGTCGGGCATGTAGGTGTCGTTGTTCAGCAGGTCGCCGCTTACGATGGCCCCGACCGGCTCTCCGTCGCCGTCAAGGACGGGGGTGATGACGAAGATGACGAGGCCGTCTGTGACGGTGGGCGCAGGTTTTCCGGCATCCTCACCGTCCACGCCGGTGCCGCCGGAGGCGGGAGGGGCGGGTGCGCCGGGGGGGGCTGCAGCTGCGTGCGTCTCCACCACGGAGACCAGAGCGGCGGCGGCAAGCCCGTCGGCCAGGAGCGTTTCCCGGGATACCACCTCGGTGGAGATGACGGGTTCCTTCGTTTCGAGGGACCTGGCCACGAGGCCCCCGATGGCGAGCTTCTGGCCGCTCGCCGTGGTGTTAAGCGAGGCTATGGCCCTGGAGTCGGCGTCCACGATGGTCCAGATGTCCACATAGTCCCTGTACTTCTTCCACTTCAAGAGCTGGCCGGTGAGAAAGGCCCTGTCCCTGCGCATTATCGCGTTCTGTATGTGCTCCTCGGTAGAGGCCTGGAGCATGCCGTACTGGACCTGATAGGCGCGGGAGTAGTACTGCACCCATGCGGCCTTGAGACTGTTGTTAATCGACTCCTGGGCGTCGTTCCTCCGGCTCTTTCCGATGATGGTTGTGGTAAGGAAGGCGAGCAGTATCGTCGGCACGAGGGTGACCACGAGAAAGGAGAGGGTGAGTTTATTGTAGATATTCATCTCTGATTGTTACCCTCACGTAACGAGAGGCCGCCCAAAAGGCGCCCGGCCCGTACGCGGCGGCCCGTCCGAAGCCGGTCCAATGACCCTGCCGTGGAAAGGGGGCAAACCGATTTTCGCATGTAAATTAGGATATTACAAAAGGCTGGCAAAGTCAAGGAGACTCGCCCGGATGGAAAAAGAGGCGGGAAATCGGGCCGTTACGATATCGTAACGGGCGGGAGGGGATTGGAGGAGGGCAGGCGGTCCCGCAAGCCGGCGGGGCGGCCTCTTTTCCCTTCCCCATCGTCCCATGTTTGGGATAGAATATCCCCTTATCCCATGACCACATCTGCCAATACAGCGAAGCGGGGACCAAACCTCGCAGGGTACCTTCTGGTGGCCCTGTCGGCGGTCACCTTCTCGGCGAAGGGGATCTTCGCCAAAATAATATACGCCCATGGCGTGGACCCGATAACGCTGCTTGCCCTCAGGTTCGCCATGACCATGCCGCTGTTCTGGCTGACACTGCACTTTTACCCGTCCGGGGCCCTGGAGAAGAGGGACGTGCCGCTGCTCCTGGTCATCGGGCTTACCGGGTTCTACTCGGCGGCTCTGCTCGACTTCTACGGGCTTTTGCACATAGAGGCCACCCTCGAGCGGCTCATAATCTACACATACCCGGCGGCGGTGGTCATCCTTGCGGCGGTCTTCCTGAAAGAGAGGGTGGGCCCGGCCAAGGTCGTCTCCATCGTGCTGACCTACGCCGGGCTCGCCGTCTCGCTCAGGGTCTGGAAAGGTGGGGGCGGGGGTGGGAGTCTCCTCGGGGCCGGCCTGGTATTTTCGGCCGCCGCGCTCTACTCGGTCAGCTACATAGTGATGGAGGTCCTCGGAAGGCGGGTTTCGGCGATTAAGATATCGACCTGGGCCACCACCATAGCCGGGGCGGCCTTCATCGCCACCTGGCACTTCAGGTCCTGGCCCACTGAGCCGGTGGTGTGGCTCAACCTCGCGGGGCTGGCGGTGGTCTCCACGTACCTGCCGATCCTGACGCTTCTGCCGGGGATAAAGATGATAGGGGCGAGCAGGTCGGCGCTGGCGAGCTTCGTGGGGCCCGTCTCCACGGCCCTGCTGGCGATGGCCGTCCTGGGCGAGACCTTCGACCGGGTCGAGGCGGCGGGCATGGCGGTGGTCATCGCCGGAGTAGTCATGCTCACCAGGGACAGGCACCCGAGGCCGAGGCCGTAGCGCACGCCGGGGGGGCCGATTACGCCCCGTCCCCCCCGCCCCCCCCGCCGACCTCGCCGGCCCTCTCACGCTTCTCCGCGTCGGCCTTCTTCATGAAGGCGGCGAGCCTCTGGTCGACCGAGCCGATGTGGTTTACGAGCCAGTCGAGGACCTCCTCCTGGACCCGTTTGACCAGGTCGGAAGTCACCCCGTGCCTGTGAGCCTCTTCGTTGAGCTGCCCTATCCTGTCTATGAACCCCGTGTGGACCTCGAGGTGGGCCAGGACGTCCGGATAGTCGTACCTGTGCATCGCCTGCTCCTCGACCTCGAAGTGGACGACGAAGTACTCGTCGAGGAAGTCGAAGAGCCTCAAGACCTCTTCATGCCCGAGGCCGTCCGTAATGGCGTCGAGGAGGCTGTTTATCCTGCGGAAGAGCTCCTGGTGCTGCTTGTCCTGCCACGCTATGCCGGTTGAAAGAGATTCATTCCATTCAATGCCCATAGGCCGATATCCTTTTAGAAAGCGGTATCGTATTATAGCACATTTTTTCCGTCGGCTCATGCCTTAAGGCCGGGGAAGAAAAAAACCGCGGGCATGCACGCCCGCGGTTTTCGTTATTTATGGTTTCGGGGCCGTTTAAGGTCTTGCCCGGGACCCTCTTCGGCAGCCTTCGCTGCAATGCGCCATCCTTGGCACCATGAACCTTGTCATATCACACTCCTTTCGGCGTCTGTCGGTTACTTTACGTTACCCGAGCCCGGGCCTTTGTCGCCTCAAGCTACATTTCGTCAGCCTGCGCGCCGGACTTTAACCCCTCTGCCGCCTTCCCGCAGTCCGACCCGATGGCCGCCGTTATTTTCATTTTACCACAAAAATCGGCCCCGCACAGGACAAAAGCCGGATCGTCGTCCTCCCGGCCGAAAGCAAAAGCGAATGATAATGTCAGGGGTTGAAAAGAGGACCGCGAAAGGGGACGATAGGAATAGACCCATGAGGTGGCTCCGGCCCGCTCTGCAAAGGCCCGGACTCTCGCGGGGCCGTCCGTCAGGCCCGGAGGAGCCCCCCCCCGACCCACTTCCTCAACATCTGCCAGGGCTTGCTCTTCACCTTGGCCACCACCCACTTGTAGAAGCTCTCGTGTGTCTCCTCGCCCCTTATTACGTCATAGTACCTGAGCATTATGTGGGGAGACCTCTCGAGTATGCCGTACCACAGCCTCGGGTGGTTGTAGACCAGGTCTGCGACCTTTTCGGCGTACTCGAATTCTGCGAAGAGCCTGTCTTCGAGCCACCTCTGGTAGCCCGACAGGTCGTCGAAGCCGCTCCGGAGGGCGTCCGCCGCCGTGCGGGCCGCCTCCCTCGCCGTAAGGATGGCGTAATAGATGCCCTCGCCGAGAAAGGGGTCGACGAGATGGCCCGTATCTCCCGCCAGGAGGACCCTGCCCTTGACGGCCCTGGCCGCCGGCTCGTAGAATATGGGGATGGTCCAGCCGGTCCTCTCCTCTATGTCGTGGTCCTTGAGTATCTCGTGGCTGGCGATGAAGTCGTTGAAGCACTTCTTTACCCGCCCCCGCACCTTGACGGCGTCCCCGGCCACCCCCACGCTGAGGGTCTTCTTCTTGGGGAATATCCAGCCGTAACCGTAAGGGACGACGCCGAAGTCTATGAAGAGCCTGCCCTTGACGTCGAGGTGGTCGCGGTCATAGGGGACCTCGGCGGTGATGGAGACGGCGCTCTCCTTCTGGGCGAGCTTGAAGTACTGACGGCCCGTGAAGCCCCCGGCGCCGTCGGCGCCTATGAGGAACCTGCCCGTGCGGGTGGACCCGTCCTCGCAGGTCACGGTAACCGAACAGGAGTCCTGCCGGAGCCCCTTGACCCTGCACCCCTCCATGACCTCCACGCCCGCCGCCCTTGCCCTGTCGAGGAGGAACTTGTCGAAGACGTCCCTCATGACGTTATAACCCACGGGGCGGTCGGCGAGGATGTCTATGGAGCGGGTGGCCTTGTAGGTGAAGGAGGCGCCGTAGACGGTATCCTCGACGACGGGGGAGATGTCGAGGTCGAAGTCGCGGTGGATCTTCGTAGATATGCATCCACCGCAGGATTTGTAACGCGGGAAGACTTCCTTGTCGAGTCCGAGCACCTTGTACCCGGACCTAGCAAGCTCGTAGGCGGCCGTGGAGCCGGCCGGACCGAGACCCACTACCAGGGCGTCATACATGCCTTAATCTTTCTCCATTTCGACGCTGAACTCCATGGTGTCGCCCCAGAAGCCGGTTTCGGTCAACGCCTCGGTCTCCCACCTGAGTATCTTCAGGTGCCCCTTTTCCATCTCGAGAAGCTCCGTCAGGATGACCTTCTCCTCCGGTGAGGTCGCTTCACCAAGGAGCCTCGTGTAGAAATCGATGGCGCTCTCCTCGATATCGACGCCTATCTTGAGCGCGTTGATATCCGACTGGTCGCTCCTGAGCCTGTCGACGAGCTCGTTCTCGCCGGGGAATATCTCGGCCGCCTTTGCGGGGCCGTCGGCCCCGGCCTCTATCGCCTCCCTGTACCCCAGCCATCCGCCCCCCTTCTTGAGGGTCTCTGCTATGGCGTAGATGGCCTTTATGTGGTCGAGCTCATCCTTGGCGAGGTGCCTAAGCACGTTCTTCCCCTTCTTGTCCTCCACCAGGTCAGCCGCGGCGTTATAGTAGTAATAGCCTTTCACCTCGGTCTTGTAGGCGGTGGTGAGCTCTTCTATCAGCTTCTCATTGGATTGGGCCGGCATGGCGCCTCCCTTCTGCAAGTGGTGTATGTGAACCGTCAGTCAACCCCTTCACGATAAGGCACGGGCTGCGGAGGGGAGCTACCTTCTCCCCGAGTCCGTCCTGCCCGCCTTGCTTATGTCGTGTTTCTTCTCAAGGGCCTCGCCGCGTATCTTGTCCTCGCAGGCATGGCAGATGGTGGCTTCCGACGGCCTTCCGCAGATGGTGCAGGCGTGAGGTTTTTCAGTCTTTTTTTTCTCTTCAGGCATACCTACCCCCTTGTCGACGGCTAATATCTTCAAAAAAGGCCGAACCCGGCATGAAATGTCCGTGGATGTATAATTAATACCACATAACGGTGAGATTTACAATACTTGCGTCGCGCCCCGGCCCGGCCTGCCCCCCGGTCAACGCCCCGACGCCAGGAGCGTGGGGCTCATGTCCCTGAAGGAGAAGGCGGCAAGCGCGGGCCTCTCTATCCCCCTGTGCTGGACGAGCACCTTGAAGACGTCGCCGGGCCCACCGGGCATTATGAGCTCCTTTACGGACTGGTTGAACCTTACCCTCTCGATGTCGGCGATGTCAAGGGATTCGACCCCGCCGAACTCCTCGGTTATCCCCATGCCGAGGAGCATGTTCTTCTGTGTCGTAAACCCCGTAAGCTCGAGTCCGGCCCTGCGGCCGGCGGCCGCGAGGGTGGTGAAGTCCACGTGCGCCGTTATGTCCTGGTCCCCTATGTTGGTGTAGGGGTCGTCGTTTATGGTGTGGCGGTAGTGGCACATGAGCGTGCCCCTCATCCTGTCGGGCCCATAGAGCTCGCGGGCGGGCCATCCGTAGTCCACGGTGATGACGAACCCCTTAGAGAGGAGCCCCGCGGCCTCGGCGATCCACGGACCGGCCCGGAGGTTTATCTCCGTGGTCTGGCCTTCGGCGAGCCCCACGCCCGCGTCCCGGAGGTACCCGGCAAGGGCCGGGGTCGACGGCTCTCCCGCCAGGTCGACGAAACGCGCGCCGTCGCAGCCCACGTAGAGTTCCTTCAGGGAGCCGGAAAGGAGCCTCACCCTGTGGACCGGAAAGCTGTCTATAAGCTCGTTGGAGAGTATGCAGCCCTCAAAGCCGGGGTCTATCCCGCCGATCTCCTCGCGCCAGACGACGCCCTCTTCCGGGGGCCGCCTCAGGTTGGGGTTTTTCTCCACGAGCACGGCCTTGAGCGCAGAGGCGAGCTCCGGGTAACGGGACCTTACGGCCGAGAGTATCCCCTCTGTAAGGAGCCCCCTTCCTGCCCCGGCCTCGACGAGGGTGAAGTCCCCGGGGCTGCCGAGGAGGAGCCACATCTCGTGGACCTGCTTTGCGAGCATGGTGGCGAAGAGCGGGCTGATGTCCACGTTCGTGAAGTAATCGCCCCCGGGCCCCCATGTCTCGCGCCCGGACGTATAATAGCCCCCGTCGGGCCAGAAGAGCGCCACCTCCATGAACTCGGCGAAGGTTATGGGGCCGGACGCCTCGATGCGCCTTCTTATCTCGGCCTCAGGCCCGCGCCCCTCACGGGGCCCATTCGGGGCCGCCCCGGCGGCCCCGGCCTTCTCAGGCATTCGCGACCTCTACGAAGGCCTCCCTCGGCGCGTAGCACTGCGGGCATATCTCCGGCGGCTCATCGCCCTCGTGGATGTAGCCGCACTCCTTGCAGAGCCATTTCTTCATATCCATGCTCCCGGTATTGCCCAGTTGATTTTACGGAGCGGTTATTGTACCCGATTTATCGGAGCCGCGCAACATGAACGTTCCGTTGATTCTCATCGGCGGATTCGGGCGTGGACAAGACCCTTATCCGGGGCGCTGACCTTGACAGGCACCGAAAG
Source organism: Thermodesulfobacteriota bacterium (assembly GCA_046754205.1). Classification (GTDB taxonomy): domain Bacteria; phylum Desulfobacterota; class GWC2-55-46; order GWC2-55-46; family JBHHVK01; genus JBHHVK01. The sequence goes on along the minus strand of JBHHVK010000049.1, from coordinate 2,641 downwards.
CCTGCTTTAATCCTTATATATAAAAAAAGGGTCCTGACGCCATGGGCAAGAGCCTCGCAAGAAAGATTATCGAAGGGCACCTGGTCTGCGGCTCCTGGGAGCCGGGCTCCGAGATAGGCATACGCATAGACCAGACGCTTACGCAGGACGCCACGGGCACGCTCGTCTACCTCGAGTTCGAAAGCCTCGGCCTGGACAGGGTGCGGACGGGGCTCGCGGCCAGCTACGTGGACCACAACCTGCTGCAGACCGACTTCCGGAACGCCGACGACCACCGTTATCTTCAGACGAGCGCCATGAGGTACGGGGCATACTTCTCCCCTCCGGGCAACGGCGTGTCCCACCCGGTGCACATGGAGAGGTTCGGGGCGCCCGGGCGTACGCTTCTCGGCTCGGACAGCCACACCTCCACGGCCGGGGCCATCGGGATGATAGCCATAGGCGCCGGGGGCCTCGACGTGGCGCTCGCCATGGCGGGAGAGCCCTTCCACCTCCAGGCGCCGAGGATACTCGGCGTGAGGCTCACCGGAAGGCTTCCGAGATGGGTTTCGGCCAAGGACGTGATACTCGAGATGCTCCGCCGCCACACGGTCAAGGGCGGCGTGGGGAAGGTAGTCGAGTACCATGGCCCGGGGGTCGGGACCCTCTCGGCCACGGAGCGGGCCACCATAGCCAACATGGGTGCGGAGCTCGGGGCCACGACGACGGTCTTCCCCTCGGACGAGAGGGTGCGCGAGTGGCTCGCAAGCCAGGGCAGAAGCCGGGACTTCAGGCACCTTGCCGCCGACCCGGACGCCGTGTACGACGAAACGGACGAGATAGACCTCTCGGCGCTCGAACCTCTGGTGGCGCTTCCCGGCTCGCCGGACAACGTCGTCCCGGTGGCCGAGGTCGAGGGGACCCCGGTCCAGCAGGTCATCATCGGCTCATCGGTGAACTTCTCCTTCCGCGACCTGATGACCGTCGCCGGAACGCTCCGGGGCAAGTCCATCGCCCCGGGCATGAGCCTGGAGATAAACCCGGGGAGCCGCCAGGCCCTCGAAAACGTCGAGATGGCAGGGGGCGCCCTGTGGCTCACCCACGCCGGGGCGCGCATACAGCAGTCCGGGTGCCTCGGGTGCATAGGCATGGGACAGGCCCCGGCCACTGGGACCAACTCCGTGAGGACCTTCCCGAGAAACTTCCCGGGCCGGTCGGGCACGGAGGAAGACAGTGTCTACCTCGCGAGCCCCGAGACGGCCGTGGCCACGGCCCTCCGCGGCGAGATTACAGACCCGAGAAGACTCGGAAGGATGCCGAGGATTACCGAGCCGAAGAGGTACCACTACAACAGGGAGATAATTCTAAGGCCCCTGCCTCCCGCCCACGGCAAGAAGGTCGAGGTGGCGAGGGGGCCGAACATCGTCCCCTTCCCCGAGTTCGATGGCCTGCCCCGGTCCTACGGCGGGCCCGTCATCCTCAAGGTGGGCGACAACATAACGACGGACCACATCCTACCGGCGGGCAACAAGATACTGCCGCTCAGGAGCAACATCCCGGAGATAAGCAAGTTTACCTACGAGCGGGTGGACGCCACGTTCAGCGAGAGGTGCACCAGGGCCGGAGGCGGCATAGTCGTCGGCGGCGAGAACTACGGCCAGGGGTCGAGCCGCGAGCACGCCGCCATATGCCCGAGGTACCTCGGCATAAGGGTCAAGATAGCCCTGAGCTTCGCCCGCATACACAGGGGCAACCTCATAAACGCCGGCATACTCCCGCTTGAGTTCACGGACCCAGGGGACTACGGTCGCATCAAGCAGGGCGCCACCCTCACCTTCCCCAGGATACGCGAGGAGGTCGCCTCCGGGTCCGGGACGGCGAGCGCCTTCATCGGCGGGGACAGTAAAAAGACGGTAACCTTCCGCATCAACCTGACGGAGAGGGAACGGACGAACGTCCTCGAAGGCGGACTCATAAACGTCGTAAAGAAGCAAAGGCTCAAGAAGAAGTGACGGGCCCGGGGCCGAAGCGCCCGAAGCGACCTCGCGGCGCAGCTCCCCTCCCCTGGCGGGAGGGGGCAATGGGGAAATAGAATCACCCTCACCCCAACGCTGCCCCGTCAAGGGGGAGGGGGCACATAGGTCATCACTGCTGGAAAAAAGGAAACGGGGTTATCCCTATATGGCCCCATTAAGCCCCGTCTCTACCCTCACCCGCTCCATCAGCTTTTTAAATTCCGCGTCGCCCTTGCCCGTGGCGAGCCTTATCCTCTCCCGTGTACTTCCCGCGCCTATCTTCAAAGCCGTCCTTATCTGCTTTTGGTCCCACACGTCTTTCGCCGTGACCATGTCCCAGAGGCCGAAGGACTTTATGACGGCGAGGCCGACGACGTCGGCGGCCACGCGGTCGCCGCTCGCTATGATGACCCCGGTGTCCTTCTCGGTCCCGCGCCAGGGCCCACCCTCGACCATCGACACCGTTCCGTCGACGATGTTCAGGTCCGGCGCGTAGGCCCCGTTGAACTCGGCGACTATCTCCTCCCACTTCGATGAATCTATGATGTAGGGCCGTTGCTTCAAGTGCGTGCAGCCGATGAAATTTTTCAAACATATGGAGTAGGACGCGGACTTGTGGGTCTTTATGACCGGGAGGTTCACCACGA
>JBHHVK010000048.1:0-12509 GCA_046754205.1 Thermodesulfobacteriota bacterium | reverse complement strand
GGCATAGGGAAGTCCACGCTCCTGCTCCAGGCCATGGGCGAGTTCGCCTCCAGCGGCCACAGGGTCCTGTACGTAACCGGAGAGGAGAGCCCGAGGCAGATAAGGCTCCGGGGCGAGAGGTGCGGGGCCGTCTCCGAGGACCTGCTCGTCCTCGCCGAGACCTCGGTGGAGAGGGTCGTATCGGCCATAGAGGAGACGAACCCGGCGGTAGTCGTGGTGGATTCCGTTCAGGCCCTCTTTACCGAGATGATAGGCTCGGCCCCCGGGAGCGTGGCCCAGCTGCGCGAGGTCTCGGCCCGCCTCATACAGTGCGCCAAGGCCATGGAGGTGCCGGTCTTTCTCGTGGGGCACGTCACCAAGGAAGGGGCCATAGCCGGGCCCAAGGTGCTCGAACACATGGTGGACACGGTCCTGTACTTCGAAGGGGAGAGGTCCAACGCCTACAGGATACTCCGGGCGGTGAAGAACAGGTTCGGCTCGGTGATGGAGATAGGCGTCTTCGAGATGAAGGACGCCGGGCTCGAGGACGTGCCCAACCCCTCGGAGGCCTTCATCGCCGAGAGGCCGGAGAACGCCTCGGGGAGCGCCGTGGCCGCGAGCCTCGAAGGCACGAGGCCGCTGCTCGTGGAGGTCCAGTCGCTCGTCTGCCCGACCCTTTACGGCGTGCCCAGGAGGACGGTCGTGGGGGTCGACTACAACAGGGTCATGCTCCTTGCGGCGGTCCTCGAGAAGAAGGCGGGGCTCGTTCTGGCGAACCACGATATCTTCATAAAGGTCGCGGGCGGGATAAGGCTCGACGAGCCCGCCGTGGACCTCGGCATACTCGCCTCCATAGCCTCCAACTTCCTCGACAGGCCCATAGACCCGGGGACCGTGATATTCGGCGAGGTGGGGCTCGCCGGCGAGGTCAGGGGCGTGAGCCAGGCCGCGATGAGGATAAAGGAGGCGAGAAAGCTCGGGTTTACCAGGTGCCTGCTCCCCCGCGAGGGGCTCAAGGCGGCGGCGGCCGGGGCGGATATCGAGCTCGTGGGCGTCGCCGGCATAGCCGAGGCCATAGAGAGGCTCTTTTGACGGGCCGGGACGGAACAGTTTTTTGTTGATTTATCCGATGGTTATTATATCATTCACCAGCAGGCGCGTCTCTATCGCGCGCCTGCTGGTTCAAATCCCGGAGAGGCCGTGAACTCAACCGTCGCCAGATCTTTCGGACCCAGGTCCGTCGTGGCCGCCTTCATCGTCCTCGCGCTGCTCATGCTCGTGCCGGCAGCTCCCTCCGCCTCGGCCGAAGCCCCCGTCAAACCCTACTTCACCGACTCGGGTCAGCTCAGCTACGCGGGATTTCTGATGGGAGAGGGGGACTACGAGAGCGCCGCCAGGGAGTTCGCCAGGCTCATCGAGGAGTTCCCCGCGAGCGGGCTTCTGGCCGAGGCCCAGCTCGGCATGGGGGAGGCCTTCATGGGCGCCGGACGCTTCAGGGACGCGGAGATGGAGTTCCGCCTCTTCCTCTTCAACTTCTCCGAAAGTCCCCTTGCCCCGCGGGCGGCAAGGGGCTACATGGACGCGAGGGCGAGGCTCAGGCAACTGGCGGCCCGGCGCCGGTCCGCGCCCCCCGCCCCCCCCGGCCCCCCGGCCGCCCCTCCGGCCGTGGTAGTAACGCCCGGCCCGGACAGGCTCAGGGCCGTGCAGGTCATGTTCTTCGACGGCAGGACCCGCGCCGAGATCGACTCGGAGCTCGCAAGGCTCAGAAACGCCGGCGTCAACACCGTCATCGTGCGCGCCTTCCACAACAGGGGGGACCGCTACTGGCCTCTGGCCGCGGGCAGGGGCCCGGCGGGGCCGGGCCGCGGCGTAAGGGGAGGGGCCGGGGTCTACTTCAGGACGAACAACGCCCCGGTGGTAGCCGACATACTCCCCTCCATAGTCGAGCTTGCCCACAAAAACGGTCTCAAGGTCTTCGCATGGATGACCACGAGGTACGCGGACTACGGCATGGAGGAGAGGGGGGACCTCGCCTGCGTCGGCTACGACCTCAAAAGGCGCTCCCGGGTAAGGTGCAAGGGGCTCGACGTCTTCAACGACCGCGCGGTGGAGCACATAGTCTCCCTCTACAGAGACCTCGCCGACGTGGCGATAGACGGCGTACTCTTCCAGGACGACCTTGTCCTCAGGCACACCGAGGGCTTCGGCGCGGCGGCCGAGCGCGCCTTCTGGCTGGAGACGGGCCTCAGGCTCGACCCCGAGGCCCTCTACGTGCGCACGGAGGAGGGCGGCGGGGTCCGGTACACGAGGCTCTTCTGGAAGTGGGCCGCCTGGAAGAACAGGAGGCTGCTCGATGTGGCCGGGCGCGCGAGGCGCGCGGTGAAAGAGAAGCGGCCGGGGGCGCGGTTCGCCATAAACCTCATGTACGAAAACCTCACCAACCCCCCCTACGCGCTCGCCTGGCTCAGCCAGGACCTCGCGCGCGCCCGCAAGGCGGGCTTCGACTACTATTCGGTCATGGCCTACCACAGACAGATGTCCGAGGAGCTCGGGCTCGGCGCGTCCGAGGTGGCCTCCATGATAGGGGATATGGTCCGCGACGCCTCCGAGGCCGTGGGCGACCCCAACCGGGTGCTGATAAAGCTTCAGACCGTGGACTGGAATACGGGCCGTCCGCTGTCGGACCGCGAGGTGGTCTCGCTTATACGAGGGGTGAGGAGGGCCGGCCCCGTTAGCCTCGCCGTCGTCCCCTACCGGAGCGACTTCCCCTTCTTCGAGCTCGCCCCCGGCGGACGCGTCGCCGGGCTTGTACGGTAAAGGTCCGGGGGCGGCGGCCTTTCCCGATCCCCCCTTTTTCTTCCACCACTCCCGGGGCGATGCTTTTTTAGATTCAAAAACCCCTTGGAATTTCTTATAATATCGGTAAACCCTCCAAAGCAGGGCCGGAGGGTTTCGGGATACCCATGAGGAAGCTTATCGACCATAAGGAGTCCATATGTTCTCTCTGCCAGTGCCAGATAAGAGAGAACACGCTCTTTGCCGGACTTAACGAGAAACAGCTCGAGGCCTTCAAGGACGTGGTGGTCATCTCCGCCTACGGGAAAAAGGAGGTGATCTTCCTCGAGGGCGACGAGTGCACGGGGCTCTACATCATAAGGACGGGCCGCGTCAAGGTGGTGAGGAGCTCGCCCCAGGGCAAGGAGCAGATTATAAGGATACTGAGCCCGGGGGAGCTCCTGGGCTTCGAGGTCTTCAGCGACGCCCGCGCTTACGGCAACACGGCCGTGGCCATGGAGGAGAGCGAGCTCTGCTACATCCCCAAGGGCGGCTTTTTCGATATCCTCGAGCGCGAGCCCAGGGTGGCCGCAAAGCTCCTCATCTCCATGGGCAGGGAGCTCCGCGACGCCTACGAGAGGATAGGCCAGCTCGGGCTCCTGAACGCCAGGGAAAAGCTCGCCCATCTCCTCTATACCCTCGCCAAGGACTACGGGGTCCCCGAGAACGGGGGCATAAGGCTCAACCTCCGGCTTTCACGCCTCGATATCGCGGAGCTTCTGGGCATCACGCAGGAGACCTCCATAAGGCTTCTCAAGAGCTTCAAGGAGGAGGGGCTGGTAGAGATACGGAGAAAAGAGATATTCATCAGGGACCCCGAGAGGCTCCTGGCCGCGGCCAGGTAAGCGTGCCTTTCACGACGCCGAAAGGGCGCCGCCCCGGCCCGGCGGCGGTCTTTTTCAATCCGAAAAAAGAGTCATGAACCTTTCCATACGCACAAGGCTTACCCTGTGGTATGTCATACTCCTCATCGTGAGCCTCGCCGCCTTCGGCACGGTCTTCACCTACTCCTACTTCAAGTTATCGCTCCGCAGGATAGACAACCAGATAAGCTCGGTGGCGAACCTCATGCCGCACACCGTCATGAGCCCCACCGGGCGGTTCCTCCTGCCCAGGAACTTCGACGTAATACTCGAGAGGTTCTTCGGAGTGAGGACGACCGGCAACTTTATCCAGGTCCTCGATTCCCACGGCGCGGTGGTGGCCAAGTCCAGTAACCTCAAGGACTTCTCGCTGCCGCTTACCAAGGAGACCTACATCGCCGCCCACTCGGCGCTTACGACCTACGAGGTGGCCAGGAGCAAGGTCGGCGGCCTCAAGGTCAGGCTCGTCTCCAGGCCCATAATACTCAGGGGCAAGGGGCTTGCGGCCATAATCCAGGTGGGCTCCTCGCTCGAAGAGGTCGAGGAGATGCTGAGGTCGCTCGTCTACATATTCGGTATCGGCATACTCGTCTCCATCGCCGTGGCCGCCGCCATAGGGTGGTTCCTCGCCGACAAGGCGCTGGCCCCGGTGGCCGGCATCACCCGGAAGGCCCGCGGCATCGGCGCCGAGAACCTCGACGAGCGCATCCCCATAGCTGGCCCCATGGACGAGATAGGCTCCCTCGCGGCGACCATAAACGGGATGATAGAGAGGCTGGAGCAGTCCTTTCAAAGGACGACGCAGTTCACGGCCGACGCCTCCCACGAGCTCAAGACCCCGCTTACGGTCCTCAAGGGGGAGATGGAGATGGCCATAAGGAGCGGGGACGACCTGGAGTACATGAAGGAGGTCATAGCCTCGAGCCTCGAGGAGATAGACCGGATGAGCCTCATCGTCAGGAACCTCCTCGACCTGGCCAGGATAGACGTAGAGAAGGGGGCGGCCAGGGACGTCGAGGTGGCGGTGGACGGCGTCTTCTCGGAGAGCTTCGAGCTGATGCGCGGGGTAGCCCTTGACAGGGGCGTTGAATTGGATATTCTACGGAATGAGCCCGCCACGGTCTGCGGAGACCCGGTGCGCGTGGGCCAGCTTTTCTATAACCTCATAGACAACGCCATAAAGTACACCCCCTCCGGGGGGCGCGTGGAGTTATCCTGCGAGGCGGACGGGACGAGCCTTGTGGCGAGGGTAAGGGATACGGGCATAGGCATAGCCGCCGGGGACCTGCCCTCGCTCTTCGACAGGTTCTATCGCGTGAGCGAAGCGCGGACCAGGGACGCCGGCGGGGCCGGCGGGGCGGGGGGTGCCGGGGGGGCCGGGGGGGCCGGCCTGGGGCTCAGCATCTGCAAGGAGATAGTCTCCTCCATGGGGGGGACGATAGACGTGGAGAGTACGCTCGGCGCAGGCACCACGTTCACGGTGCGCCTGCCCCTGGCCGGCGCGGCCCGTGCGGACAGGACTTAGCCGGAAGGGGCCGCGGCCGGGCTAACAAATCATCACTTAGGAGGTAACAGGCGATGAAGATAGGTATCCTGACCGGAGGAGGCGATTGTCCCGGCCTTAACGCGGTCATAAGGGCGGTCGTGAAGAGGGGGCTCCGCTCCGGCCATGAGTTCGTGGGGATAAAGGACGGCTGGGCCGGGCTCGTAAAGCCCGAGACCGTACCGCTGGGCCGGGACAACGTCTCGGGGATACTCCCCATAGGGGGCACCATCCTCGGCACCTCGCGGACCAACCCCTACAAGAACGAGGCGGACGTGGAGAGGCTGAAGAAGAACGTCTCCGACCTCGGCATAGACGTCATCGTCGCCATAGGGGGCGACGACACCCTCGGGGTGGCCGGCAAGCTCTACAAGGACGGCCTCAAGACCATGGGGATACCCAAGACCATAGACAACGACCTTTCGGGCACGGACTTCACCTTCGGCTTCGACACGGCCGTCTCCATCGTCACCTGGGCGCTCGACCGTCTGCACACCACCACCGAGGCCCACCACCGCGTGATGGTCGTGGAGGTGATGGGCCGCCACGCCGGCTGGATAGCCGTCTACGGGGGGATAGCCGGGGGCGCGGACGTGATACTCATACCGGAAAAGCCCTTCGACATTGAAGAGGTCTGCGGGTACATCGAAAAACGCAAAGCCGCGGGCAAGCACTTCAGCCTCGTGGTCGTCGCCGAGGGTGCCTTCCCCCGGGAGGCCGGCGGCATGGTGACCAAGGGCGCCGCCAGGGACGCCTTCGGCCATGCCAGGCTCGGCGGCGTGGGGGAATCGCTCGCCAAGGTGGTGGAGGAGAAGACCGGGATCGAGTCGAGGTTCGTCGTCCTCGGACATCTCCAGAGGGGAGGCACGCCCACGGCCTACGACAGGATACTCGCCACGAGGTACGGCGTAAAGGCCGTGGACCTCATCGACGAGGGCGTCTTCGGAAGGATGGTCGCGCTCCAGGGCAACGAAATAGTGGACGTTACGCTCCACGAGGCGACGAGCGTCACCAAGACGGTCGACCCGGACCTCTACAAGATAGCCGAGATATTCTTCGGCTGACATGGGCCGGGCGGCGCGCGATACCACCCCGGGGGGCCTCGTGGTCCGGGGGAGGTCCGTGGCCCCGGGGGCGTGGCGTACCCTCCGGGCCGTCCTCTGCTGCATCATCGTCCTCGCGCTTTTCGGGTGCTCGCGGCCATCGGAAGAGCAGCGCGTCCGGAACGAAATCACCGGGGCGGCCCGGGCCATCGAGGCGAAGGACCTCAAGGCCTTCATGAGCCGCCTTTCGAGGGGGTTCACCGACGACCACGGCAACGACCGCGACATGGTCAAGTCCATCCTCTTCGGCCGTTTCATGAGACGGGAGGACATACGCGTCTTCATCACCTCCCTCGATGTAGAGGTCAAGGGGACCGTGGCGAGGGCCGACATCAGGCTCGTGGTGGCCGTCGGCCCGGACCTGTCAGCTGTAAGGTCCGCGAGGGACGCGCCCCCCGAGGACGTCGGCTTCTTCGAGGTCAGCGCCGTCTTCAGGAAGGAGGGGGGCGAGTGGCTCGCCGTCGGGGCCAACTGGGTCGCCGCCGGCACCGGCGGCATCCTTTAGCCGGGGGGCGGGGGGGCCGGGGGGGCCGGGGGGGGGGAGGGGGGCGAGGGGGGCTGAAGGCCCGGGCCGGGAGGCAGGAGATGCGAGGTGGGGGCGGGGATAAAAGGTTCTTTGCCGACGCGATGCTCGGACGCCTCGCCACCTGGATGCGGGCCCTCGGCTACGACGTCCTCTACGAGAGGGACATCCCGGACGGCGAGCTCCTCAGGCGCTCCATCGAGGAGGGCCGGGTGATACTGACGCGCGACACGCTGCTCGTCAGGAGACGGGCCGCCTGCGGGAGGTCCTTTTTTGTCACCTGCGACCGGGTGCGGGACCAGGTCCGTGAGGTCGCCCGGCGCTTCCCGCCCGACCCCGGCCTCTTCCTTACCCGGTGCCTCAGGTGCAACGCCCCCCTTGCCGAAGCCCCTAAGGAAGACGTAAGGGGCCGGGTCCCGCCCTATGTATTCGAGACCCAGGAGGCGTTCAGGCGCTGTCCCCGGTGCCGGAGGGTCTACTGGGCCGGGACCCACAGGGACCGCATGCTCGATGAGCTCGGAGGCATCATGAAAGAGTACGGAGGAGCGGGAGGATGACCGAAGGTATCGTGGTGGTAATGATGACGGCCCCTGGAGAGGAAGAGGCGGCGGAGATAGCGCGCAAGGTCGTCACAGAGGGGCTCGCCGCCTGCTGCAACATCGTGGGCGGGGTGCGCTCCATCTACACCTGGAAGGGCGAGGTCGCCGACGAGCGCGAGGCCCTCTGCATCCTCAAGACGAAAAAATCGCTTTTCGAGGAGCTGAAGGCGAGGATAGTCGAGCTCCACGGCTACGACGTCCCCGAGGTCGTGGCCGTGGACGTCGTCTCGGGCCACGCCGACTACCTCGAGTGGGTGGAGGAGGTCACCCGCTGAGATGCCATTGCTCTACTCCCACCTCTTTCCCGTGGCCATCGAGCTCGTGGCCCTGTACTTCTACCTGAACGCCCGCGGGTACCTGGGGCACGTGGAGTTCGCCGACGAGAAGAGAAGAAGACTCGTGGAGATGGTCTCGGTCGTGATGATGGTCATCGCGGCAGTCTTCATATTAGTAGCCATGATGCGCCTTTAGGGCGGGCGCGCACTGAGCGGCGCGGCGCACGAGGGGCCCTCTTTCGGGCCCCTTTTCTTTTTGACAAACCCCCGCCGTTTATTTACAATGTTATATTGACTTTTTTCCGGCGCTTGAATTCCAGAGACCTCCACTTATTGAAAAAATGACAGACACCGCCCTCATAAGGAACTTTTCCATAATAGCCCATATAGACCACGGCAAGTCCACGCTGTCGGACCGGCTGCTCGAGGCCACGGGGACGATTACCGACCGCGAGAGGATGGACCAGTTCCTCGACAAGATGGAGCTCGAGCGCGAGCGCGGCGTCACCATCAAGGCCCAGACCGCCCGCCTCCTGTACACGGCCGACGACGGCTCCGAGTACGTCCTGAACCTCATAGACACCCCCGGACACGTGGACTTCAGCTACGAGGTCTCAAGGTCGCTCTCGGCCTGCGAGGGGGCCGTGCTCGTGGTGGACGCCTCGCAGGGCGTCGAGGCGCAGACGCTCGCCCATCTATACACGGCCGTTGACGTGGGGCTCGAGATATTCCCGGTACTTAACAAGATAGACCTCCCCTCGGCGGAGCCGGACCGGGTCGCCGCGGAGATAGAGGAGGTCCTGGGGCTTGACGCCTCGGACGCGGTGCGCGTATCGGCCAAGGAGGGCATCGGCATAAGGGACGTCCTCGAGGCCGTAGTAGCCCGCATCCCCCCGCCCTCGGGAGACGCCCGAAGGCCGCTCAAGGCGCTCGTCTTCGACTCGTGGTACGACAGCTACCAGGGCGTGGTGGTGCAGGTGCGCGTCATGGATGGGGTCATAAGGAAGGGCACGGAGATGCGGTTCATGGCCACCGGAAAGACCTTCGAGGTGGACAGGGTCGGCGTCTTCTCCCCCGGCCCGGTGGCGGTGGAGGGGCTCGGGCCCGGGGAGGTGGGCTTCGTCATAGCGGGCATAAAGGAGGTCCGGGACACCAGTGTGGGAGATACCATAACGGACGCCTCGAACCCCGCCGCGGAGCCCCTTGCCGGCTATAAGCCCGCTAAATCCATGGTCTTCTCCGGTCTATATCCCGTGGACACCTCCCAGTACGCGAACCTCAAGGAGGCGGTCATAAAGCTCAGGCTCAACGACTCGTCCTTCACCTTCGAGCCCGAGACATCGGCGGCCCTCGGCTTCGGCTTCAGGTGCGGTTTTCTCGGCCTCTTCCACATGGAGATTATCCAGGAGAGGCTTGAGCGCGAATACGGGCTCGACCTCATAACCACCGCCCCGACGGTGGAGTACAGGGTCACCACCACGGACGGGACCGTGGTGCCGGTGGACAACCCGACCAACCTCCCACCGGCGCAGAAGATCGAGCGGATAGAGGAGCCCTTCATACTCGCGACCATCCACATCCCCTCGGAGTTCCTCGGCGCGGTCCTCGGGCTCTGCGAGTCCAAGCGGGGGCTCCAGCGCTCCATAAAGTACCTGACGCCGACGAGGGTAGCCGTGGAGTACGAGATACCCTTAAACGAGATAGTCCTCGACTTCTACGACAGGCTCAAGACGCTCACGAAGGGCTACGCCTCCATGGACTACGAGTACCTGGACTTCCGTGAAACGGACCTCGTAAAGCTCGATATCCTCATAAACGGCGAGCCCGTCGACGCGCTGTCCCTCATCGTCCCGAGGGAGAAGTCCTACGCCAGGGGCAGGGACTTAGTCGACAAGATGCGCGAGATAATACCCCGGCAGATGTTCGAGGTGGCCATTCAAGCGGCCATAGGCACCAGGGTCATAGCGCGCGAGACGGTCAAGGCGCTGCGCAAGAACGTCACCGCCAAGTGCTACGGCGGAGACATCTCGAGAAAACGCAAGCTCCTGGAGAAACAGAAAGAGGGCAAGAAAAGGATGAAACAGGTGGGGAAGATAGAACTGCCTCAAGAGGCATTCCTCGCCGTATTAAAAGTCGGCTGACCGGGCCTGAAAGGGTAGATGATCTTACCGGGGGAACCTTTCCGCGGAAAGGTTCTCTCAATAAGACCGTCTACAGTATGCAAGTCGGGTCGGGGCGGCGGATAGGATGGAGATGGTGAACGGAACAGGCGGTACGGAGGGCAAGGAGAGGAAGAAGAAGCGGCACGCGCGGGAGACCCTCGAGGCCGTTGTAATAGCCCTGGTCCTGGCCCTTGTGATAAGGTCCTTCGTCATTCAGGCCTTCAAGATACCTTCGGGGTCCATGGAGGACACGCTCCTTATAGGCGACCACATAATCGTCAGCAAGATGAGCTACGGCTTCCAGCTCCCCAGGCCGGCCATGATAAAGGTCCTCGGCATGAAGGTCCCCTTTTTCGAGACCCGGCTCCTTAGGACCTGGGGGGAGATCGATCGCGGCGACGTCATCGTCTTCCGTTTTCCCAACGACAGGAGCAAGGACTACATAAAGAGGGTGGTGGGGCTTCCGGGCGACACCGTGGAGGTGAGGAACAGGAAGATATTCATCAACGGCGAGCAGTGGAATGAGTCGTACGGCGTATACAAGGGCGGGCTCTACGGCGAGGACGCCGGCAGGTCCAGGTACTTCGGCCCGTACACCGTGCCCGAGGGGAGGGTCTTCGTCATGGGCGACAACCGTGACAGGTCCTTTGACTCCCGGTACTGGGGGACGGTGCCCGTAAGGGACATCAAGGGCAAGGCCTTCGTCATATACTGGTCCTGGAACAGCGACAAGCACTGGGTGAGGTTTTCGAGGATCGGGGACGCCATCCATTAGCCTCCCCGGGGCCGGCCCGGGGGTAGCGGGGGGGCCAACCCCCGGCAAAGGCTGGAAAAAAGCCGTTGAAGCTTTAACTTATTGATGTTATAAATCATGGTGTCGTTTTTATCTAAGGCCCAAGCGGTGTTAGCCGCCAGGCGCGGCCCGCTCCCTCGCGGGCGCAGCGCCACCTCTGCCCGATGCTTCGATACGTCGAGGACTTTCTCACATACCTGAGGGTGGAGCGTAACGCCTCCGTCCACACCAGGGACTCTTACGGCAGCGACCTCAAGGAGCTTGTCGCCTTTCTGGCCGGCCCCGGCGCCCCCGGCGGCGGAGTGGACGTAAGGAAGATCGACTCCAGGATGATTATCTCCTACGTCCACTCCCTCCACGGCCGGTGCAGGAAGGTGACGGTGGCGAGGAAGCTGTCGTCGGTGAGGTCCTTTTTCAGGTTCCTCGTAAAGCGGGGCATGGTCCCGTCGAACCCGGCGGAGCTGGTGCCGAACCCGAAGGTGGAAAAGGTCCTGCCCACGGTCCTTACGGTGGACGAGGCGAGCTCGCTCGTCGAATCTCCCAGGGCTGCCGCCGGCAAGGCTGCTGCCGGCAAGGCTGCTGCCGGCAAGGCTGCAGGCGGGAAGGAAAGTTCCACGCTCATGCTTTTGAGGGACCTCGCGGTCCTCGAGGTGCTCTATTCGTCGGGGATAAGGGTGGCCGAGCTTACGGGGCTGAGGCTCAGGGACGTGGACCTCGCGAGCGGCACCGTGAGGGTCCTCGGCAAGGGCGGCAAAGAGAGGGTGGCCTACCTCGGCGACCAGGCCGTAGGGTCTCTCCGCGCCCACCTCGCCGCCGTCGAAAGGCAGGGGGGGGCGGAGGGGGGCAAGGGGGGCGAGAGGGGCAAGGGGGGCGGGGGCTTCGTCTTTCCGGGCAAGTCCGGCGGGGGCCTTTCGCAGCGCACGGTCCAGAGGCTCGTAAGGAAGTACTCGGCCGCTGCGGGGCTCGACAAGACCCCGACGCCCCATTCGTTGAGGCATTCCTTCGCCACCCATCTCCTGAACGCCGGGGTCGACCTCCGGAGCATACAGGAGATGCTCGGACACAGCAAGCTGTCGACGACGCAGAGGTATACCTCGGTGGGGCTCGACGAGCTCATGGCCGTCTACGACAAGTCACACCCCAGGGCGAAAAAGCACGACTGAAGCGGGGCGGCCTGGGACAGAGGAGGAAGTTTTGACGATTGAGTTCAAGGGGACGACCGTCGTCTGCGTAAGGAGAGGCGACCGGGTGGCCATGGCCGGCGACGGACAGGTGACCCTCGGGCCCACGGTCATGAAGCGGGGCGCCGTCAAGATAAGGCGCATGAAGGACGGCTCCGTGCTCGCCGGTTTCGCCGGCTCCACGGCGGACGCCATGACGCTCTTCGACAAGTTCGAGGCGAAGCTCGACGAGTTCAGGGGCAACATAAAGAGGGCCGTCGTGGAGCTCGCCAAGGACTGGCGCACCGACAGGGTCTTGAGGAGGCTCGAAGCGCTCCTCATCGTCGCCGACAGCGACCATACCTTCGTGGTCTCGGGCTCGGGCGACGTCATAGAGCCAGAGGACGGGGTGGCCGCCATCGGCTCCGGCGGGGCCTATGCGACTGCCGCGGCCAAGGTGCTCATGAAGCACACCGACCTCGAGGCCCGCCTTGTGGCCGAGGAGGCCCTCTTGGCGGCGGCCGAGATATGCATCTACACGAACGACCGGATAGCGGTCGAAGAGCTTTAACGGAAGGCCCGCGCCCTCGGCGGCGCGGCGCTTCAGGGGTTTACCGGACATGCGCAACTTCACGCCGAGAGAGATAGTCTCGGAGCTCGACAAGTTCATCATA